>JBDTOK010000081.1:0-11591 GCA_039933275.1 Chloroflexota bacterium
GCTGGAACCAGAGCATCCCCTGCAACAGCGACGTGCTCACCACTTCGCCGACGCCCGTCTTCTCGCGACGCAGCAGCGCGGCGGTGATGGCGAACGCCAGGTTCGTGCCGGACAGCACGTCGGCGAGGCCGCCCGGCGGATAGTACGGATCGTCGTCCCGGGAGGCCGTGTACATGAAGCCGGAGAAAGCGGTGCCGGTCGTGTCCTGCGCGGCGACGTCGGCCAACGCGCTCTTCGTGCCGAGCCCGCCGCCCTGCGCGTAGACGAGCCGCGGGTTCACGCGCATCAGCTCCTCCGGCGAGGCCCCGAACTGCGCGAGTGTCTTCGGGAGCAGGTTTGTGAGAAAGACGTCTGCCTCGGCGACCAGCTTGTGCAAAATGGCGCGGCCTTCCTCTCGCCGGAGGTCAACGGCGAGCGAGCGTTTGCCCCGGTTCACGAGCTCCCACATCAGCGCGCGGCCGTCCGGCGTGACCATCGGCGAGCCGTACAGCGTCTGCAGCCCGCGCGTGAAGTCGCCCTGTCCCGGCTTCTCGATCTTCACGACATCCGCGCCGAGGTCAGCCAGCAGTTGCCCGGCAAGCGGACCCTGGATCCAGATCGTGAGGTCGATCACGCGGACGCCGGAGAGCGGAGCGGGAAGATTGGTACTCACGATGCCCGATGATAGCGTGGTTGGTGGTTAGTGGCTCGTGCTTCGTGATTGGCGGGGGTGGTGCCGGGTGAGTAGCCGCGGAATTGCCCGGCTTTTGCGCGGATTAGAAGGCACGCCACCTCTTTGTCATCTCGACCGGAGTCCGCCGCGGCGAACGGAGCGGAGATACCTCTGGGGACGATCACTGTCGACGGAGCGAAAGCTGACAACGGAGCGAACAGGGTATTGCGAGGGCGCTGCGTGCTCGCGCCGCATCGCATCGCATACAATCGGCCCGTGAGCAGACCTGTCGTAGCGATTACGGGCGCCAGCCGTGGCATCGGCAAGCAAATGGCGGTCGATTTCGCCGCCAACGGCTACGACGTAGCCTGCCTGGCCCGATCGGCCGCCGGGCACGAGACGAAGCTGCCCGGCACCGTCGACGAGACGGCGCGCCTCGTGCGAGATGCGGGAGGTAAGGCGCTGGCGCTCTCCGTGGACGTACGGAGCGAAGAGCAAGTGGACGCCGCAGCGGAGCGCATCTACGAAGAGTTCGGGCGCTGCGACGTGCTGATCAACAACGCCGCGATCGCCGTCCCGGGCCGCACGCTGGACCTGCCGACGAAGGCCTGGCGCCTGGGCGTGGACGTCAACGTAAACGGTCCGTTCTACGGGATCATGTACTTCGCGCCGAAGATGCTCGAGGCAGGCGAGGGGCGCATCATCAACGTCTCCTCGATGGCGAGCCGGCTGCCCGAGTTCGGGCGCATCAACTACACCGTCACGAAGCGCGCCCTTGAGGCGATGACCGAAGGCTTCGCGCACGAGTTGCGGGGCAAGATCGCCGTCAACTGCATCCAGCTCGACCTCATGGTCTGGAGTGAAGGGTTCGCCTCCACACTGGGGGAAACGGACAAGGCCGGCTTCGAGCACCCAGTGGTGATGTCAGATGCGGCGTTGTGGATCGTCGCGCAGCCGATCAGCTACACGGGCCACATCCTGACGATCGCAGAGATGCGGGAAGCCGGAACAGTGCGAGGCGTGACACAGGCTTAAGCCCAAAGGCTTGCCGTGGTACGTATAATCGGGCGCACCTGGGGCACGGTGTCTGATTCACTACGCAACGGACTTATCGCCTTTGCCACGGCGGCGGCGGCCGTTATCGTCGTCAGCCTGGTGATCATCCTCGCCACGAGCGGTGGCGGCTCCAACACGAGCGTCGACGACCCGTCGAGCGTGACGCCCGCCGTGCTCGGGGACACAGCAACACCCCCCGCCACGGCCACGATCACTCCCTGAGGGGGAGTTTGTTTGGCAAAAACGAGTGTTTCCGTACCTGAAATTGGGTGCCGTTCACCCCTTGACATGCGCTCAGTAGCCGCATATGCTCATACGTGCATAGAGGCAAGGAGATACGAATGCCACGACTTACAGCCGTAAAAGAACAGACCACCGGCACCGAAAACGCCGTTGAGTTCGTGCTGTCCGTCCCCCTGGACCTGATGAACACGATGTACTTCACGCATCTCGTGGTCGCTTCGGAGGGGGTGGAGGGGTTCCCGGTGGAGGTGCGCAAGCACATGGCACGGGATCTGCTGGCCGAGCTCGACTTCCTGTTCAGCGCCCCGATCGAGCAGCCTGGCATTGCCGGCACGCTCGCCGACCACCTCTGGTCGCACCCGGAGACCTGGGGCAGCGTCGACGATCTGCTGAACTACGTGCGCAACTTGCCGCTCGGCGTCACCGACGATTTCGGCAACATCGGCGTGCGCAGCCTCTTCTTCAACACGTTCTGCCTCGACCTCCAGGTCCGCTTCGGCGACATCTCGGAGCCGACACGGGAGAACCTGGCGAAGATGGTGGAGCGCGAAGGCGGCAACGTCGACGAGATGCTCGCCCTCTGGGACGACCCGGCGACGGTGCGCGACCGGCTGGCGCTGCTGATCTCGCGCTTCTACAACGAGCACTACAAGGCGGAACTCCCGAACCGATGGCCCTGCCTTGAGCGGAGCGTGGCGGCGCACCGCAGCACGACGATGGACAACGTCGTGGACGTCATGCGCGGGGTGCTCGGCCGAGACACTATCTGCATCGAGGCCCAGTGCGCCGGCGAGTACAAGCGGTTGCTGTTTGCGCCGTCCGTCGACATGGGGCCGTACGCATCGTGCGCGGTGCTGCCGGGCGTACACGGGATGTTCTACCCCTGCGAGTCGATCTTCGTTCACGGCAACGACGATGCACAGGCGAACATCCGCATGGCCCGCATCTACAAGGCGCTCGGCGACGAGCAGCGGCTGCGGATGCTGGAGATGCTGCGCGAGGGCGAGATGTACGTGCAGGAGATCGTGGACCGGACGGGGCTGCACCAGTCAGTGGTCTCGCGGCACCTGTCGTTTCTCAAGGCCGTCGGGCTGCTGGATGTTCGCAAGCAAAACAACATGAAGTTCTACTCACTCAGGCCCGGGCTACAAAAGTCGTTGGACATGTTCTCATCGCCCCTAACAGAAGGAGGACTGCGATGAACCTCTACACACTAGAAAAAGTACGGCAGCTGGAGGCGGAGCGCCGCTCCGCGAAGCTCATCTTGATGCCGGAGGAAGAGGCGCGGACGCCGCGCAAGGCGATCTTCGGGCCGCTTGCCGCGGGTGTTGGCGGAACTCTGCGCCGCCTTGGTGAGGGGTTGGAGTCGTGGTCAACGCCGCAGCGCAACGATTGCGGTGAGCACGCGGGGGATACGGCGTAAGACGTTCGTCGCCACATGAACGCGGGGGTCGGGTTTAAACCCGACCCCCGTTTGTTATTCCGACCACTTCTCCCAATGCACGTACTCTTCGAAGGGCGCGCGCTTGCGGTTCATCGACATCGGCACGTTGGGGTCCGGGTGGCCGAGGGCGACGACCATGGCGATGCGCCAGCCTTCCGGCAGGTTGAGCACCTCTCGCCCGCAGTCTGCGCGGTGGATGCGCAGTGGGCAGGTCGCGAGGCCTTCGTTCCAGGCGGCGAGCATGATGTTCTGCGCCGCGCGACCGGCGTCGAACTCGCCGACGTTGCTCTCGGGTGAGGTGACGATGGCGATCGCGGCAGTGGCCGGGATGAGCGGCTCGCCGAAGTCGGCGCACTCCTTCAGCTTCATCATGTTGTCCTTATCGACGATGGCGACGAAGCGGACTGGCTGCTGGTTCTTGCTCGATCCGGCCATGCGCCCGGCCTGCAGCACGCGCTTGAGCATCTCCTCCGAGATGGGGTCTTTGGTATAGGAGCGCGTGTCGCGCTTCGTGACTATCGCCTTGTACGCGTCCAAGATGCCTCCGCTCCGAGTGCTACAATTTCGCCGATGCCGATAGTCTACACGTACTGGCAGAACACGGAGCCCTCGTGGGACGAGCCGCGCGTTCCCTGGATCATCCGCATCCTCGTGCGCTGGGCGATCGTCATCGGCGCGTTCCTGGCCGCCGAGTGGTTCGTGAACAACGTTGCTTACACGCGCGATCGCTGGTACATCGAAGACTGGCAGGCGCTGCTGGCGGCGACTGCGATCTTCGTCTTCGTGAGGGCGCTGGTCCGACCGATTCTGCTGATCCTCACCTGCCCGCTGCAGCTCATCACGCTGGGTCTGTTCGCGCTGGTGATCAACGCCCTCGTCCTGCTGCTGGCCGAGAAGGTCTGCCACTGGTTGAGTATTGGCTTCGACATCGACGGTTTCTGGCCGGCGTTTATCGGGGCGCTGGTGATCTCCATCGTGTCGTTCGCGCTGTCACGGATCGTGCGGCGGCAGCCGTTCGCCAAGCTGCACTGAGTTTTGTGGCCGCGGAATGACGAGGATGTTTCGCGGAATTTGAGTTTGGACTGTTTGCTCACCCTCGGCAATCGGCGTCCTATCCGCGTAGTTCCGCGCTGCGGGTCCACCGTGCGCAGTCGATCCCGTCGGCCGACGTCTGCCCCCGCTGTTTCGAGCTAGCCTTCGCCGGCCACGCCGCCCAACGCATCGCCAATCACGATGATTGGTTCGGGGTGCGATCCGGCGGGCGCTGGCGCGGCGCGCATCGACCACACCGGCGTCACGATTAGCCAGGCGCCGGATGCGACCATGATCGCGCTGGCGACGGTCAGTGTTGCGCGCAGGCCGATCAGCTCGCCTGCGACGCCGCCTGCAAGCGCGCCGAGCAGCATCGCGACTGTGTTGGAGACTCGATAACCGGACGTGACGCGGCCCAGCAGTTCCGGCGCGGTGATGGACTGGCGCAACGTCTGGCTGTTGACCTGCCAGATCATGTAGACGCCGTCGCCGAACTGCGCGCCGATAGTCGCCAGCAGCGCGAGAAAAGACGCGTCGCGAGCGGCGGGGATGAGGAACATCATCACGCCCATGCCGGCGAGGCCAACGCTGAGCGCCGGCCCGAGGCCCAGCCGCTTCGCTGCGCGGCCGGCGTACATCGCGCCGATGAGCGACGTCGCGCCGCCAACGCCCCAGACCAGGCCGAGGACGCCCGGCTTAAAGCCGATGTCCACGACGTAGAGGAGGAACACCGCGCCGTACATCCGAAACGCGAAGCCTGAGAGGTCGTGCGCGACTAGCATTGAGCGGAGGATGGGGTTGCGGGCGATGGCGCGGCCACCTTCGACGATCTCTTCGCGGACGCCGGTACGGTGCTCGACGGGTGGAGGCTCGGGCTCAGATTTGCCGATCGTGATCAGCGCGAAGGCGGAGGCGAGAAACGAGACCGCGTCGACGAGCACAGCGATCGGGCCGTTGAAGATCTGCACGAGCCACCCGGAGATGCCGAAGCCGGCCACCTCCGCGACGGACTGGCTCGCCGCCATCTTTGAGTTGCCCTCGAGGATGTTCTCCTTCTCGACGAGCGACGGCAGGTACGCCTGGTACGACACGTCGAAGAAGATCTCGAACGTGCCGGTGAAGAAGGCGACGGCGAAGAGCTGTCCGATCGACAACTGATCGAAGGCGTAGGCGAGCGGTATCGTCGCCAGCGCAACGAAGCGTCCGACATCCGCGATGATCATCAGCGGGCGGCGTCGCAACCGGTCCACCCAAACCCCGGCGACCAGCCCGAAGAGGATGTCGGGCACAAGATGCGCCGCCGCCAGCACACCGACTTCAAGCGCACTGGCATGCAGCACCAGCACCGCCGTAAACGACAGCGCGGAGTGCCCAACCAGCGAGCCGAAGACGGAGACAGTCTCGCCCGTCCACAGCTTCACGAAGTCGCCGTGGCGCCAGAGGCCGGAGCGCCGGAATCGATTTATGCGCATGCGGTGCTCATGTTGTCATCCCGACCGAAGCCCGCAGGGGTAGTGGAGGGGTCCCACATTCCGACGCGTGTTCTTGGTTTGCGAACTGTTGAACACACGGGCTGTGAGGTCTCTCCGCTCCGTTCGCTTCGGCGAACTCCGGTCGAGATGACACGTAGCTGATCATCCCTGGCGCTTTAGCTTTCCAGTCTTCTTGGCCCAGCGTTCCGCCAGCGCGAAGACGAGGATGCTGCCCGGCAAGAGGATTACGCCGAACAACGCCAGCACTCCGAGCTGGTCTGCGTTGGCCGAGAAGTTGTCGCCGCTGATTACGGCGTTGCGGATGCCCTCAAGGATGTAGGTGGCGGGCGAAACGTAGGAGAAGACTCGCAGCCAGACGGGGAGGACGTCTGTGCTGTAGTAGACGCCGGAGATGAGCAGGACGACAGCCTGCACCATGAACGACATCTGCGTGCCACGCTCCGGATACAGCAGCGGCAGCACGCCGGCGAGAATGCCGAGCCCCGCGATCGAAAAGCTGCCGACGAGCAAGATCGAGGCGGCGCTGGCCCAGTTGGCCTGACCGAGCTCGACGTTGAAGAACGGCAGCGCGATCGCCAGGATCAGTAGCGTCCGCACCGTGGCGTGGAGGATGCCGAACGTCGCCATGCCGATCAGGTGCACCCAGCGCGGGACCGGCGCCATCAGCGTATGCTCGATCGTCCCTTCCCAGCGCTCCCACGTGACGACGAGGCTAATGTCGTCCAGCACCGCCGAGAGGTAGGCCCAGACGAGCGTGCCCAGCAGCAAGAAGAGCACGAGCTTGCTCGCCTGTTCGTGCGTGGCGAGGCCCTCGTACTCCGCTTGTTTGGCGATGAACGTGATGGCGAGCGTGTTGACTACGCCGTAGACCAGCCACACGAGCTCCCACGCCCAGTATCGTTTCCAGAGGTTGGTCTGCCGCTCCACGAACGCCCAGGCCAGGGTTAGTGGCCCGTGCGTCCGCGGAGTGGCGATCCGATTCGTTAGCGTGCTCATCGCGCCATCACCTCTTCCGGTACTTCGTCTTCGGCGATGTCCTTGCCGGTCAGCGCCATGAAGACGTCGTCCATGCTTGTCGTTTCGGCGTTCCCGTTGCCGACTTGTTCTTTCAGTTCCTTTGATGTGCCAGTGGCGACGATCTTTCCGCCTGCGATGAAGCTGATGCGATCGCAGAGGATCTCCGCCTCTTCCATGTCGTGCGTCGTCAGCAGGATCGTCGCGTCATGGTCGCGCTGCACCTGCTGGATGAAGCGCTGTACGTCCCGTTTCGAGCGCGGGTCGAGGCCGGTCGTCGGCTCGTCGAGCAGCATCAGCACCGGCGAGGTGAGGAACGACCGCGCGACCGCGATCTTCTGCTGCTGCCCGCGGGAGAGGTGGGCCATCGGCTCGTTCATCTTGTCGGTCTCGAAGCCGAGACGTTCGAGGATGTCCGGCACCTTCGTACGGATCTCGTCCGAGGTCAGACCGTATACCCGGCCGAAGAACAGCAGGTTCTCGTAGGCTGACATGTTGCGGAAGAAGGACGGGTCGGCGGAGACGCGGTTGATCAGCGCCCGCACCTGGCCGGCTTCCGTTTCGACGTCGTAGCCGAAGACCGAGACCGATCCGCTGTCCGGGGTCAGCAGCGTGCTCAGGATGCGGATCAGCGTCGACTTGCCGGAGCCGTTCGCCCCGATCAGCCCGAAGACCTCGCCCTTCTGCACCTCCAGGGAGATGCCCTTGAGGACGTGCGCGGTGTTCTGCTCGGGCGTGGCGCACCAGGGCAGCAGGCGCCGGGCATCGAAGCCACCACCGAAGTATTTGTTTACGTCTGTCGCTTTTAGTGCCAGTGTCTGCATCGGTCTCTCCTCACTAATCGCTAACGCGCTCGTAGTCTTCCGTTCGTACTCTGACTCCATCGCATGCCTCCGGTCTGTCAGTAGTTCAGGCTCCTTTGCCGCGCTCCTGCGAGGTTCGCTGCGCCGGGCCCTTCGCTGTTCGTCCTTTGGATGGCCCCACCGGCTGCCCGGCCGGGCGGTTGCGCTGCGCCCACGAGGGCTCTGTGTTCGTCTTCTTCCCCTTGCTCCGCCGCTCTGCTCTATTCATCGCCTTGATCCTTTCCGCCCGATTTCCGGGCAAACAAAAAACCCACCGGAACTACTTCCACGGTGGGCCAGGACTACGCGCTCTTGGTTCTGTCCTAAATCAGTGGAAGAAACCCCCTGTGTTGGGCGCACTAGTCCGGCGCACACGCTGGCCACGGCTACCCGCAGCGATGCGGACACCCGGGTGGCCCGTGAAAACGTTAATGTTGCTCATTTGACTATGCATGGCTCCTTGAATCTCGGGGATAGTAACAGAGGGCGAGAAAGACTGTCAAGCATACGTCGCGCGAGCTAGCAGGACGGGAACGGAAAATCGTTGGGCGACGCAACGAAGGCGAGAATGTCGAGCGCGTCCTGTGCGTCAATCGAGCCGTCGCAGCCAACGTTGCCGGGGCAAGCGACGCCCGGCGGCACACCGGCGACTTCGCTGAGAGCGGCGATGAAGTCGTCTGTATCGACGTTGCCGTCGCAGTCGGCGTCGCCGCGGATGTTCGTGGGTGAGGGCGTGGGTGTGACGGAGATGGACGGCGTCGGCGTCGGCGTTTCCGTAGAAGCCGTTGGCGTGATGCAGTTGGAGAACTCACTGGTGCTGCCAAGGTCGTGCGTGGCGGTGGCTGTGACGAACTCGCCTTGCTCCAGAGCGCCGCCTATCACGATCGAGAACCCAGCGTCGCCGCTGGCGTTGGTAGTCACCTCTAGTGAGTCGAGATACTGCTCGCCTTTGCCCGGGATCGCCCCAGTGGTGCAGGATTCTGAAGCGAAGAACTCCAGCACAAAGGTGATGTTGGGATTGCTGTTGAGCGTACCCTGTACTTTCGTGCCGCCGCCCTGGATCACGACGCCGTTGGCGGCACTCGGCTGAATGGTGGCACTCGTGAGCACCGGGTGGTTCTGCAGGTTGTTGGCGCCGGTGTCGGGGTCATCCTGGTCGTTCGGCGTGGAGCCTTCCGGCGCGAGGTCTATCCCGCCACCAGAGTTGGTCCCTATCGAGTTCAGGCTGATCGTGTTTCCGGTGCCTTCCTCCACGAGGATGCCCGCGCCGACGTTGTTGGAGATCACGTTGCCGAGGATCCCCCCGTTTGTTCCGGTGGGCTGACTGTTAGGGTTCAGCACAGGGCCGATGCGGTTGTTGTTGCCGCTGATGACGATGCCCTGCGCTCCGTTGCCACCTGAGGGAGAGACGCCCTCCCTGCCGATGGAGTTGCCGCTAACAACGTTGGCGTTTCCAGTGATGCTGAGGCCCTCGAACAAGTTGTTGACGATCGTGTTGTCCATGACATCGTTGAAGTCAGCGACAATCCTGATGCCGACGCCATTGCCGCCGATGTCCGGCTTTCCCCCAATCCAGTTGCCCAAGATCTGGTTGCCCTCAGCGTCGCCGTCAATCAATACCCCAACTTCGGAGCTGGCGGTGATAAAGTTCCCATACCCAGGGTCGGAGCCACCGACGGTGTTGTTCTGCGAAGCGTTGATATAGATGCCGTACGGGCTGTTCCCAAAGCCGGCGTCTGCCTGCAGGTTGACGCCAATGTTGTTCCCCCGGACCGACACACCGTCTGCGCCAATCACGATCCCGGAGCCGGCGTTGCCAGAGATGGTGTTGGGGATCTGCGGTTTACCAATCTCGATGCTGGCGACCCCGGCTGTCGTGAAGGCGCCACCCTGGATAACTTCGATTCCGGCCCCCTGGTTCGGTAGGGCGGATACGCCGAATGGATTGAGGCCAATGATATTGCCACTCACTTCGACCGACGCTCCTGATTCGATATGCACACCTGCCAAAGCGTTGCCGGAGATGACGTTCCTGGTATCAAGGGACCCGCCGATGACTGCACCAGTCGCGTTAGCACCAACGAAGACTCCGTTTTCGCCGTTGGGCTTGGCCTCGCTAAGTGGGTTGGCGCCGATCAGGTTCAACTTCACCGTGTTGTTTGCGCCGTTGACGAGAACGCCGTTTCCGACGTTGCCGGAAATAACGTTTGCCATGGTGGGCGTCCCGATCTGATTACCGGAGCCCCTGACAATCACGCCCTCGTGGTTGGGAATCACTATGCTCCAGTCCGCGCTCAGCCCGATCGAGTTAGCCGCGACTGTGTTGTTGTCGGCGCCGATGTCCAACAGCACGCCCGTCCCAAAGTTGCCGGAGATAACGTTTTTGTCGTCAACGTCCCCGCCGATCACGTTGTTGGTCGTGCTCTGCAGGACGACACCGTTGAGGTTGCCGATCGCCTGTGTGCCGTTCGTCCCGATCTTGTTGCCCACGATGGTGTGGCCGTCACCGCCGGTGATGGATATGCCCGCCCCACCGTTAAATTGGTCGATCACCATGTGCTTGATGGTAGAGCCGGAATGGTTCTCCAAAGACAAGCCGGGCGACGATGGCACGTTGGTTCCGTAGATATTGATCGCGTCTGCGCCACCCGTGGCGCCGTCCATGAACACGGGCTGCGTGATGGCCGGAAGAGGTGTCTGGAGCACGATCGTCGGAACGCCGGCGCCTATATTGAAAATGATGGCCTTCAGCGCGGGGATTGCATTGGAGATAAAGATGGCGTCGCGAAGAGAGCAGTCCCCGTCGGGATTCTCATCCAGGCAGCCGTTGGCGCCGCCTAACGAAAAATCGTTCGTCGTATCCACGAGGAGGTAGTTGCCGGCGGACGCCTGGCGCGTACCCATAACGCCCATGAGTACGACAAGCAGAGCGAGCGCGGGAAATCGCCACATGTTGCGTGATTATACGTTAGGCGAACATTAGCGCAACGTTTGAGGAACCAAGACGGGAGTGCGGCGCGCTATTCCAGCGGCCAGATGTCGTGGCGTGTGAGGTCTTCGTACGTCTCGCGGCGGCGCATGAGCTTTGCTTCGCCGTTGGATACCAGCACGACCGCCGGCCGCTGCGAGGCGTTGTAGTTGCTCGCCATCGAAAGATTGTAGGCGCCCGCTGTCGGCATGACGAGCACGTCGCCCGGCTCCAGCGGCGGCAGCTCAGCGTCGCGGAGGAGAACGTCGCCGGACTCGCAGTACTTGCCCGCGATCGTGACGGTCTCGGTGCGGCGGTCCATCGGCTTGTTCGCGACGATGGCGCTGTACTTCGATTCGTAGAGCGCGGGACGGATGTTGTCGGCCATGCCGCCGTCCACGGAGACGAAGCGACGCACGCCAGGCACATCTTTTGTCGAGCCGACGGTGTACAGCGCAACGGCGGCGCGCGCCACAATTGAGCGGCCGGGCTCAATGAAGACGCGCGGTTCACCCAGGTCGTGCTTCTTGATGCCGGCGCGAATGCTGTCGACGACGATCTCGGCGTAGTCGTCTGGTGACGGCGCGTCCTGGCTCATCGTGTAGTTCACCGCGAAGCCACCGCCCGGCGAGAACTCGAGCAGCTCGAAGCCGGTCTCCTTGCGCATCCTGGCGGCGAAGTCGAAGATCACGTCGACGGCCTGCGCGTACGGCTCCTTCTCGAAGACGGGCGAGCCGAGGTGGATGTGCAGCCCGACCATCTCCAGGCCGGGCATCGACATCACCTGGCGCACGGCGTGCTCGGCCTGACCGGTGACGAGCGAGATGCCGAACTTGTTGTCGGTCGT
>JBDTOK010000082.1:0-11577 GCA_039933275.1 Chloroflexota bacterium
GTCGACGCGTGGTGTTGGGCTGGCCCAGGACAGTCAGAATCGGTTGCGGTTTTGCGCGATTCATGTGGCCTTTGAGGGTAGCGTATGCGTTGGTTGGTGCGCAGTGTTTGGTGTCACTTCGCGCGTTGGCTCGGCGAAGTGATTGGCTGCGGTGCGCGGCATGACCCTGGGAGAAGGATTTGCTTCGCGCTCCTTCGAGAACCTCAGGATGAACGGAATGTCTGGGCTGGACTAGTTGTCCTTGTGCTGTTCTTTCTGGCGTTCGCGCTCCAGGCCCACTTGCTCCGCTGAGCGCCCGTAGATCTGCGGCGGGTCCCAGCCCTGGAGGCCTGCGTACGTGTCGATCTGGGAGCGATGGTGGACCTCGTGCTCCAGGCACATCATCAGGATGCGCCATCCTGGCAGTGTGCCGTCCGTGTCGATCATCTTGATGCGCCGCGACAGCCAGTCCGCGGGAGTGGCCGCCAGCCGCGAGCGAAATTCGGCAAAGCTTTCTTCCAGCACAGGCAGCCAGTCGTCTTGCGTCTCGCACTGACGCAGCGGGAAGTCGAAGATCCACCCTTCGTCGCGAAAGGCGCGGGCGAAGTAGAGCCGCGCGCCGCCCATGTGCCGGACGAGCTCGCCGATGCCCCAGGCGCTATCGCCTGCGCCGGCTTCGGGCATCCAACTAGCGGCGGCCGACGGAAGCGCGGCGACGTCACGCATCGTGCGCTTGTGCAGGCCCTCGTAGTAGCGGAGGTACGAATCGATGTCAGTGAACATGGCGGTATTCTACGACAGCCCGGCGGCTACTCGCGGATGACCTTGCGGCCGTCTTTCCAGCTGAGGCCGGGGACGTACTCATCGGGGCCGGTGTACTCCGGATACAGCCGAAACCCTGACAGCCGAAAGTGCGGCAACTCGGAGTAGAAGGCCTCCGCGTCTTCGGTGATCAGATCGATTCGCTCGCCACCAGCCTCGCGCAAGGCCCGCACGATCAGTTCTCGCGCGATGCCTTTGCGCCGATGCTCCGGATCGACCGCGATCGTCGACAGGTGCGCTTGTATCTCGCCGTCGCTCTGCAGCTGCGCGTAGCCGACGACGCGGCCGTCTTCAATCGCGACCATCGTGGTGACGCCGGGCGCCGTGAGCGCGCGATTCGCTCGAGCGGGATCCGCCGGGACCGAGTCCCAACCCTCCAGCTCGTCCAATCGAAGGACGCCGGCGAGGTCAGCGGGGGTGTAGCGGCGGATGTCCATAGCCTGGCGATTGTACGACGTTGTGCCGTCGCGGTTGTATGCTGCGCCGACGTTGTGGGGCGCAGCATTCTGCGCCCCTACAACGTCGCTCCCGTATACTTTTCGCGATGCGACAGATGGACCGGCGGCTGCTCATTCTCATGCGATTGCGGGAGGAGGCGGCCGTCCGCGCGGCTGACCTGGCGAAGGAGTGCGGCTGCTCGATTCGCACTGTGTACCGCGATCTCGATGCGCTGGCGTTGTCCGGCGTGCCCGTGGCGGCGATGCCGGGCGAGGGGTACAGGCTCGTCGCTGGGTACCATTTGCCACCGCTGGCGTTCACGGCGGACGAGGCGGTGCAGCTACTGCTCGGCGCGGACCTGGCACGATCGCTTGGGACGACTGCGCAGCGCGAGGCGACGAAGACGGCCGCGGCGAAAGTCGAGGCGGTGCTGCGGCCGGAGACGCGCGAGACGGTGACTGTGCTCCGCGAGCGCATCCGCGTGTCGCACTGGATGCAGCGCGAGCCGTCGCCGTGGCTGCCGGTGCTGCAGCAGGCGGTGCTCCAGCAGCGGGTGCTGTTTGTGCGCTACCACTCGTTCTCGCCGGACGAGGTGACGGAGCGCAAAGTCGACGCGCACGGGCTCATCTTTTACGGCAACGACTGGCACATCGTCGGCTACTGCCATCTGCGCGAGGCGATGCGCGACTTCCGCGCCAGCCGCATCCGCGACGCCGAGCTTCTGCCCGAGACGTTCGAGCGAATTGCGGAACCGCACTGGCACGCCGACGACATGCACGACCGGATGATGGAGGTGCGCGTGTGGATCGACGACTCTGCGGTGGCCTGGGCGCGGGAGCAGCCGGCGTTCGGCTTCGAGCGTGAGGAGCGCGGCGATGGCGGCTCGACGTTCATCTTCGCCTGCCGGGATGTGAAGCGGCTGGTGCCGTGGGTGCTGAGCTGGGGTGGGGCGGCACGAGTGATGTCGCCGGATGAGGTGGTGGAGGTGGTGCGTGCGGAGGCGGTGACGCTGGCGGAACGTTACGCGGGGTAGCGGGCGAGCTCCTCAGGCGTTGGTCCGGGCCAGTTGGCGGGTTGATTACGCCAAGCCGAGGACGCGGGCCCTCCGGGCGGGTCCTTCGAGAACCTCAGGATGAACGGAATACTATGAGCGGCGCTCTCTCGCTAACGGATCGTGCCGCCGAATCCTATCTAGTCGTAGCGCTTGTTCTCGGTTCTCGGCACACCTCCTGACACAATGCTGTCAGTAGCCCGGGATATTGTGGCTGCAAAAGAAGGAGGAATCGGATGAAACCGACCAGCTTTATCGTTAACGTGACGACGGACCAGAAGGACGCGATGGCGGCGTTCTACCGGGACGTCATGGAGCTTCCGCCTAACCCGAACATCGGAGAAGGTGCGTTTGAGGTGTCGCCGGGGGCGACGTTTATCATCGATGGCCACAGCGAGATCAAGGGCAAGACGAAGGAGCCGGCGCGGGTGCTGATTGACTTCTTCGTCGAGGACCTGGCGGCGGAGACGGCGCGCCTGAAGTCGAAGGGCGTGAAGTTTATCCGCGAGGCCGGCAAAGAGGAATGGGGCGGCGTGATCTCGACGTTTACCGACCCGGACGGCAACTACATTCAGCTCATCGAATACGCGCCGCCGGCTTAAGCGTGATCACGTTCCTGGTGCGCTGCCGCCTCCGCGACGATGACGACGCCCAAACCGCCGCTGAAGACATCATCGCGGGTGTCGTCGCGGCGACGGAGGGCGAGCCGGGCGCGGTCTCGTACAACTTCTACCGCAACTCAAACGACAAGCGGGAGCTGGTGCTGGTCGAGAGCTACGTCGACAACGACGCGTTCTTGAGGCACAACATGTCGCCGTACATGATCGCCTTCCGCGAGCGATTCGCGGAGCTGTTCGACGTCTCGACCAACCGCGTCGAGTTGCTCGAGCAGATCGCTGGGTTCGGCCGCACGACGGCGGCGAGGGTGGAGGCGAGCGTTGGATCCGGCGGGTAAGGTCGCGCTGGTCACCGGCAGCGGTGTGGGCATCGGTCGCGGAATCGCCATGGTGCTCGCCCGCGCCGGTGCATCGGTCGTCGTCGACGACGTGAACGAAGCAGACGGACTGGAGACGGTGCGCCGCATCGAAGCAGAGGGCGGCCGCGCCGCATTCATCCGCGCGGACATCACGAAAGACGCGGACGTTGAGCGGATGTTTGCGTTCGCTGAGCAGACGTTTGGCGGATTGGACGTCCTCGTGAATAACGCGACGGCTGGCAGCGCGCCCGGCTTTCCGTTCGTGCCGCAAGAGCGCTGGGACGCCGTGTTCGACGTCCACTTGCGCGCGCCAATGGCCTGTATGCAAGCGGCACTGCCCTTCTTCGAGCGGCGAGGCGGCGGCGTCATCGTGAACATCGCGTCGCTCGCTGGCGTCGGCTTGGAGTCGCACTGGTGGCCAGAGTACGCCGCATCGAAGGCGGCACTGATCCGGCTGACGGGAGCGCTGGTCGGGCTCGCCGCTCAGCGCAACGTGCGCGTGAACTGCGTCGCGCCGAACTGGGTGGCGACGGAGAAGGTGCTGAAGACGGTGGCGGCGATGTCGCCCGAACTGCGCAAGACGTCGCACGTGCCGGACGAGCTGACGCCGCCGGAGGAGATCGGCGAGGTCGTGCTGTCGTTCGTGCGGGACGACTCGATGGCGGGGCGCGTGATCCACCACTTCGCGCCGGGGGAGCAGCGGTTGGTGGCCGTGGACGAGGGCTTCTGAGCTAATGCGGCCCGGGTAGCTGGATTTCCGGCGACTCGAAGACGACGCGCGTTTCGGCGAGGTCTGTGGCGAGGCGGCGGCGGAGGAGACGCGTGGTGAGGTAGCCGTGCTGCGGTGCGAATAGCCACACCAGCCCGAACAGCGCTGTCGCCACGAGAACGATGGTGCCGCCGGCGGCGACGTCGTTCCAGTACGAGATGTACAGCCCGGCGATTCCGGACATTACGCCGATCGCCGCGCTCATCGCCATCATCACGGGCAGACGGTCGGTCAGCAGGCGGGCGGTGGCGGCGGGCGTGACCAACATCGCGACGACGAGGATGTTCCCGACGGCGCGCAGCGAGACGACGATCGTGAGCGAGATGAGTATCAGCAACAGGAGGTCGAGCCAGAAGACCGGCAGGCCCATCGCTTGCGCGGCGGCGCGGTCGAACGAGGTGATGAGGAGCTCTTTGTAGAGCAGCACAACGATCACGATCACGATGACGCCGGCGATCGCCGAGAGAACGATGTCGTTGTTGGTGACGCCGAGGACGTTGCCGAACAAGAACGACGCCAGGTCTCGCGTGAAGTTGCGCGATGAACTGATCAGGACGATGCCCAGCGCGAACGACCCAGCGAAGAGCACCCCGATCGCGGAGTCTTCTTTCACGCGGCGGTTGGTGGCGACGACGGCGATGGACGCCGACGTCAGGATACCGAAGAGCAGAGCGCCCCAGAAGATGCCCGCGCCGATGAGGAACGCGATGACTACGCCGGGGAAGATCGCGTGCGAGAGCGCGTCGCCGATGAAGGACAGGCCGCGCAGGACGACGTAGGTGCCGATCGCGCCGGTGACTGCGCCCATGAGGATGACTTCGATCAGCGCCCGGCGCATGAATTCGTACTGCATCGGGTCGGTGATGTAGTGGAGGCCAGGCATTACTTGTGCTCGATGCCCAGGTTTTCGTGTTCGTGCGTGTGGTGCGCGTGCTCGCCGGGGTGGTGGTGCGTATGCGGCAGCTCGTCGCTGGCGTCGGCGCGGCCGAGCATGATCACCGGACCGCCGTACGTCTCCGCTAGGTTGGCCGGCGTGTACGTTTCGGCGAGCGGGCCGTAGGAGACCATGCGCTCATTCACGCAGCAGAGACAGTCGCAGGCGCACGATGCGGAGACGAGGTCGTGTGTCGCGAGGAGGACGATCTTGCCGGCGATGCGCTGCTCCTCGATCACGCCCATGATGATCTCTTGCGTCGTGGCGTCGATGCCGTTCATCGGTTCGTCCAACAGCAGAACGTCGGCTTCCTGGGCGAGCGCGCGAGCGATGAACACACGCTGCTGCTGGCCGCCGGAAAGCTGCCCGATCTGCGTGTTGGCGTAGTCCAGCATGTCGACTTTGGAGAGCATGTCGCGCGCGACGTCACGATCGTGAGCGTTGGTGCGGCGGATCCACGACGCCTTCGGGTAGCGGCCCATCAGCGTCACGTCCATCACGGTCACCGGGAAGTCCCAGTCGACGACTTCGCGCTGCGGGACGTAGGCGACGCGGGAGCGCATCTTGTCGATCGGCTTGCCGAAGAGCATGACGGTGCCGCTGATGACGGGCGCCATGCCGAGAATCGCCTTGAGCAGCGTCGACTTGCCGCCTCCATTGGGGCCGACGATGCCGACGACCTGGCCTTTGCGGATGTCGGCCTGCACGCCGTTGAGCACAACCTTGCGGCCGTAAGCGACGGTGAGGTCGCGAATGACGAGACAGTCTTCGTGGTCGATCGGCGGCGGTGCGGTTTGTTGGATTGTCATTTCAGTGCGTCCGTAATCTTTCTAGCGTTCGCCAGTAGCATACCGTCAACGGTATCGGCGCCGCTGCCCGGTTGCCCGAGCGAATCTCCGTACAGGTCGTCAACGATTTTGACGTGCGCGTCGCTGGCCAGCGTCGCCGCGAGCGATGAGTTCACGCTCGTTTCCGCGAAGATCGCTTTCACGTGCTCACGGTCGATGAGGTCGAGCAACGCGGCGGTGTCTTTCGCGGATGGTTCGGAGCCGCTCGAGACGCTAGGGATCACGGCGCCGACGATCGTCAGCCCGAATGCGCGCGCGAAGTAGCCAAACGCGTCGTGGTTCGTGACCAGCTTGCGGTCGCTCTCCGGGATCTCGTTGATGATCGCCTGCACCTGCTCCTTCGTGTCGTCCAGCTTCTGTTCGTATGCCCTGGCGTTAGCGTCGTACGCTGCGCGGTTTGCGGGATCCGCGCTCTCGAGAGCGGCGGCGATGTTCTCGACCATGATCTTGTCGTTGGCAGGATCGTGCCAGACGTGCGGATCGTCGACGGTCGCGCCGTCCTCATCGCCCTTCAGCGGGACGACGCCTTCGGTCACGGTGGTGGCGTCTTCGTGCGCGGCGGAGAGCGTGTCGTCGAGCCAGTCATCAAGGCCCATGCCGTGGCGGAGGATGACGTTCGCGTTCTCGATCTTCGTGAGGTCGCTGGCGCGCGGCTCGAACTCGTGGGGGTCGGCGCCGGCGGGGATGATGCCGGTGAGGTCGATCTTGTCTCCGCCGACTTCGCGGGTCAGCGCAGTGATCTGGATCGTGGTGGCGACGACGATTGGCTTGCCGTTAGGGGCGCTTGTTTGCGGGGTCGTCGTCGCGTCATCGCTTGAGCAGGCGGCGAAGGCCGCGCCGAGGATGAGCGTGATGATACTTAGTATCAGCGCTCCGGAAAAAATTTTCGTCACGCGCTCGCCCCTGCCGGCACTTTCGCGCGGCATTCGGCGCAACGACCGTACAGCTCCAACCAGTGGCCCTCGACTTCGTAGCCGGTCTGGTCGGACAGGTCGCGAATGGCGTCCTTGATGGCGCAGAGGTCGAGGTCCTGGACGCGCCCGCAACCCGTGCAGACGACGTGGTGGTGGTGCCCGCGCTGCGAGACGAGGTAGCGCACGCTGCCGTCTTCCAGGAGCACGCGACAAACGACGCCGAGCTCTGTCAGCAGGCGGATCGTGCGAAAGACGGTGGCCCGGCCGGCGCCGCGGCAGCGGGTGACGAGCTCGTCGGCGGTGAACTGGCCGTCCTTGGCCAGCACAGCGGCAATCACGGCACGGCGGGAAGGCGTAACGCGATGGCCGAGGGCTTCGAGCTTCAGGGTGATGTTCTCAAGATCAGACATGATACTTCATCTCACTGAGACATGGTATCAATTGCTGATCAGCGTCGTCAAACTTTGAGGAGCCGGGGCCGGAAAGCCCCGGCTACGAGGGTGGGACTACGGGCGTGGCGTGGTGGTTGGTGCTGGTTCGCGGCGTTCCGAGGTCAGGCTGGGACCATGACCTCGAGAATGCAGCCTAGAGGTGGGCGTAGAGGAGCCAGGGTCCGGTGGGCTTCCGTGAGCCACCGGGCAGGTCTTCCTCGGTGATGCCGATGCCGACGGGCCGATCGCTGATCGTGACGCCGGCGAAGTCCATCGGCGCCTGGCAGGTGCCGTCCGTGGACTGGAACGACGTGACCGGGATGCTGTCCCCGCCCGCCGTCACCACCCAGATCTGGTACACCTCATCGACCGCGATGGGCGGCAGGTGGTCGCAGATCATGAACCCCTTGTCGTTCTCCGGGCTCCACGTGTAATAAGCCGCAGCGCCTGTCCCGCCCGGCGCGCTCACATCTACCTGCTTGCGATCGTTGTCAGAGAGGACGGTGAAAATCGACCGCTGATCGGCAAGCTGTTGCTTCGTGTCCGAGAGCTGCTTCTCGAAGGAACTGCTGTTTGAGACAAGTTGCGCCTGCAGACCATCGTTCTTGTCCTTGAGGTCGGCGACCTGCACGCCAAGGAAGGCAGACACAGAGAGCGCCGCGACAGAAGCGACTCCGAGCGCGCCCGCGGCGGCCGGCCAGGTGCGCAGCCGCTG
This sequence comes from Chloroflexota bacterium, assembly GCA_039933275.1. Lineage (GTDB taxonomy): Bacteria > Chloroflexota > Dehalococcoidia > SM23-28-2 > RBG-16-64-32 > DATKKM01. The sequence goes on from JBDTOK010000082.1 coordinate 7,878, forward strand.
CCAGAACGGCGCGTGGGGCTCCTTGTAGGTGCGCTCGCGCTGGGCCTGGGCGAGGACCTTCTGCTCCAGGCGAGCGGGTGCGTCAGTGATCGGGACGGTGAGGGCGAGGAGGGCGGCTGTCTGCTGGCCGCGAGTTAGCTCGTCCCAGCAGCGGACACAATCGGCGACATGCTCCTCGACGACGGCGGCTTCGCTAACATCGCTGGCGCCGAGGGCGTAGGCGTCGAGCATGTCACGGACCTGCTCGCAGTCCATCAGCGCTCCCACCGCAGTGCGGGCGTGAGAGCGGTCCGCAGCTTCTGCATGCCGAGCCGGATGCGCGTCTTCACGGTGCCCAGCGGCTGGTTGAGCCGCTCCGCGATCTCTTGCTGTGTGAGCCCCCCGAAATACGCCAATTCGATGGTTTGACGCTGCTCCGGCGGAAGTTGTGACATCGCGCCGAGGATGAGTCGGCGCTGGTCAGCCAGTTCGGCGGTGAGAGCCGGGTCGTCCAACTCCGAGCCGGGGATCTCGCGCTCCTGCTCCTCCGGGGACGCCGTCTCATGGCGATAGCGGCGGTTGCGTGAGCGCACCTCGTCGACGGCGCGGTTGCGCGTGACGGAGGTGAGCCAGGTCGAGAACTTGCCCCTCGCCGGTGTATAGCTGTCCGGCTTGCGCCAGATCCTCAAAAACACTTCTTGCACCATGTCCTCAGCAATGTGCGCATCCCGGACGATCCGCAACGCAGCGGAGTAGACCAGGTTGGAATAGCGCCCATATAACGTTCGGTAAGCTGTCAGGTCCCGATACACGAGACGCTGCATAAGCTCCTCGTCGTCGAGCTCCTTGTAGAGAGCTTCGTCTGGGGATACGTCGCGCATTAAAGTTCCAGATTCGTACTTTCGCGGCAATTCTAGCGCCGTCAGGGGCTGCGTAGACACTAATCGTACAGGACGTACGTTAATCCACCATTAATCCGCCACATATAGATTATGTCCCAGCGATGCCCAGCTACACGGATGCCCTTGGCCGGATGCTTGAGCTAGCGTCCCCGCCCGAGCGGATTCTCTCGCTGGTGCCCAGCCTGACGGAGGCGCTGTTCGCCTTCGGGCTGGCGGAGCGGGTGGCCGGCGTGACGCGCTACTGCGTCGAACCGGCGGAGGCGGGGTTCAAGCCGAAGGTAGGCGGCACGAAGAACGTCGATATCGCGCACGCGGTGGCGATCCAGCCGGACCTGGTGCTGGCCAACGCTGAGGAGAACACACGCGAAGACGTCGATGCGCTGGTTGGGGCCGGGCTGGCGGTTTTCGTGACGTACCCGCGGACGGTGGCAGCTGCGATAGAGGAGTTGCGCTTGCTGGCGGAGATGACTGGCTCGGTGGCGGCTGCTGCGCCGATCGTGGCGGCGGCGGACGAAGCGCTGGCCCTGGGCAAGCGGGCGAACAAGGGCCGGACGCCGGTACGCGCGTTCTGCCCGATCTGGCGCAACCCCTGGATGACGATCGGGCCGGATACGTACATGAGCGACTTTCTGCGCGTCTGCGGGGCAGACAACGTCTACGGCGACTCGCCGGACCGCTACCCGGCGATCGAGCTGGGCGATGTGGCGGAGCGGCGGCCGGAGGTGGCGCTGTTGCCGGACGAGCCGTACCGGTTCGGGGAGAAGCACATCGCTGAAGTGATCGAGAAGCTGGGGGATGTACGTATACATCTTGTGGATGGCAAGTCGCTCTGCTGGTACGGGCCGCGGATCGGTCCGGCGCTGGCGGAGGTGCAGAGCCTCCTGTGGGGAGACGCCCGTCGTGTAAACGAAGATCAGGCCATGAAATAGCGTAAAATGGAGTAGAAGCGAGAGCGCTAGTTCCGACTCTCGAGGATGAAAGACAAATTGGTTAACAACATCAAGGCCGTAGTACTGATGGTGGCCCTTTCGGCCATCCTGCTTGTGCTGGGTGGTGCGCTGGGCGGCATGACGGGCCTCATCATCGCGCTGATCTTCGCGTTTGCGATGAACATCGGCTCGTACTGGTTCTCCGACAAGATCGCCCTCAAGGCAACAGGCGCCAAGGAAGTGACGCCGGACCAGGAGCCGCAGCTGCACCGCATCGTCGAGGAAGTCTCCGCGATGGCCGGCCTGCCGAAGCCGCGGGTGTACGTCATCAACAACGACTCCCCGAACGCTTTCGCGACGGGCCGCAACTCGAAGCACGCCGCGGTGGCCGCGACGACCGGGATCATGCGCATCCTGGACGAGCGCGAGCTGAAGGCGGTCTTCGGACACGAGCTTGGCCACATCCGCAACCACGACATCCTGGTGAACGCGATGGTGGCGACGGTCGCCAGCGCGATCATGTTTATCGCGATGATCGGCCGCTGGTCGCTGTTCTTCGGGCTGGGCGGCCGCAAGGGCGACGGCATGGGCGGAATCATCGCCCTCCTCGCGATGATTATCCTGGCCCCGATCGCGGCGACGGTGATCCGCATGGCGGTGTCCCGCGAGCGCGAGTTCGGCGCCGACATGACGGGCGCGCACATCGTGCACGACCCGATGGCGCTGGCGAGCGCGCTGCAGAAGCTGGAGTCGACCTCGCGGGTACGCCCGATGACGGTGAACCCGGCGGTGTCGCACCTGTTCATCGTGAACCCGCTGGGCAAGGTTGACTTTGGGTCGCTGTTCGCGACGCACCCGCCGACGCAGAAGCGGATCGAGCGGCTGGAGCAGTTGGCACGGACGGGTCGTGCATAAGCGCTAACGCTTGTAATTGGAAGAGGCCCGCCTTTGAGGCGGGCCTCTTTTGTTTGTGTGTAGGGACAGCGCTTACGCGCGCGGGGTTACTTTGAAGACGGGGTGCTTGTCCGCGATTTCTTCGAAGACGTTGATGTCTGCTTTGGGGTCTACGCCGAATTCGCGCTTGGTGACGATGGCGTTTTCGCGGAGGTAGGCCTGGATGATGGGGGCGCGTTCGTTGACGGGGACCTCGGTAAGGGTGACGTTTTCGGGCTTGCCGCGGGTGATGACGGCGTCCGGGTTTACGCGGGCGTTGCGTGACCACTCGGTGTCGCCGCGCGGGGCGACGAGGTAACGCTGGCCGTTGACGTCGATGGTGTTGACGGCGACGGCCCGCATCTGGCCGGACTTGCGGCCTTTGACTTCGAGCTTGACGGTCTTCTTTTGGCCGATGCCGTGTGCACCCATCCACGCGAAGACGGAGTTCATCGCCTTGGTAAAGCCAGACGGGCGGGCGTAATACTTCTTAGACATGGGACTCCTTCGGACCGAGAACCTAGAACCGGAGACGCTAGAACGAAAAGGCGCGGTACCCGGGATCGGGCTCGCTATGCGGAGAAGCTGGGCGCGAAATCGGTAACCCGAAGCTCGAGCGCGCCGTCATTTCCCCGGTCGGCGCAGAAAGTATACACGACGTCCAGCGAGCCACCGGCGGTCAGTTCGTTAGCGCCCATGCCGAACGCTACGGCCGGCCAGGAGACGCGGCCGTCGCGGAGAACCAAGCGCAGGTGCTGGCCGTCGCCGCCCATCACGCGCACGTCGCCGATCGTCAGGTTACGGCTGAGGAAGACTGGCTCCGGGTTGCCGATGCCAAACGGCGCCATCCTGCCGAGGGCGACCAGCAGCTCGCCGTTCACGCGGCGGAGCGGAATGGCGGCGTCGATTTCCGTGACGGGGGTAAGGTCTACGCCGCTAAGTTCGTCGCGCGCCGGC
>JBDTOK010000083.1:0-11447 GCA_039933275.1 Chloroflexota bacterium
GCTTCGTCTTGTCGCGATTCGTTTGCGCTAGCTGCTGTTGGCCCGGCCCTGGTAGCTCGGGTCGTTCTTGTCGAACCAGCCCTCCGCTGCCCAGTACTGGTTGCCGAACCACGGCCAGCTCGTCTCGTTCTTGGCGTATGGCCAGCGGATGCCGCCACCGCCCGGGCAAGCGTAGTCGATGCGGTTGTTGGCAGCCGGCGCGTCCTTCTTAGTGATGCCCAGCAGCCAACGCTGGATGTCGTAACCGATCTTCTTTCGCGCCTCCAGGTCGAACTCGTGACGCTGCTTGTCCAGCATGATGTCCAGGTCCGGGTCGCTGACCTTGAACGAATTCTTCGGGCCGCCTGTCCGGAAGTACGGGAAGACCCAGTCATCCAGATCGATCCAGCCATTGTCGTAGCCCCACGTGAAGGCGCCCAGGTCGCCCTCCGGGTTTACAAGCCCCTCAGCGATACGGGCGTATGGCACCGTCTGGTAGTGGATGTCGCTCGTGATACCAAGGTTGGCCTTGATCGTGTTGATGTACGTGGTGGCGAAGGAGCCGATGTAACCCGGCACGTCCGCGAACCAGATCTGCGGGACGTCGGGCTTGCCTGCCGCCTCATAGAGCTGGCGGGCCTCGGCGATGTCAGCATCGCGGTCAGCCTGCGCCGTGCGATAGCCGGGCGATGCCTGGAGCTCGTCGTCCGGAAGCGCCCAGTACTTGACAGCACTGTTGACCGGCCCGACCTTGTACCAGGCGCCGGAACCGATGATGTCGACGACGTCCTGCCGGTCGACGGCGAGGTGGAACGCGCGGCGCACGCGCCAGTCGTTAAACGGCGCGGCGTACGTCTTAAGACGAGAGTTGAGCCATCCAGACACCTGCTGGCGGCTGAACTTGAGCTCCGGCATTTCGTCCAGGATGTTCAGAATCCAGCCCGGGTTGTCGATGAAGCCTGCCGTGTCGATCTGCTTGCGGCGGAAGAGCGACTCGACGGTGGCGTCGTTAAGACCCTGGCCCGTCGCTTTGTAGCCGTCCAGATACGGGCGGCCCTTCGTCTTGTCATCCCAGCCGAACCACTCCGGGTTCCGCACGGCCTTGTACTCAATGCCGAACGTAAGGTGGTCCCAGATGAACGGACCGGTGCCAATCATGCGGTCAGCCGGAACCGGGGTGCGCGTGCCGTACGCGTCCACGGAGTCCCAGGCCGTGGTGCCGTCAGGGCCTGGGCCGTTGTCGACGATCTCCTTTGGGATGATCATCGCGTTGGTGTCGGCCATGAAGTGGTAGAAGGGCGCCGTCGGCTCCTTCGTCTTGATCTGGATCGTGTAATCGTCCACTTTCTTGATCGTGTCGATGGTCTCGTACTGGCTTGAGCGGTAGTAGTACGTGCGCTGGTAGCTGTCCTTGTTGCGCTGTCGCTCGTAGCTGTAGATGACGTCATCTGCGGTGAGCTCGCGGCCCGCAAGCGCCGGGAAGTTGGAGCGAATCTTGTCCGTGTTGTGGAACTTCACGCCCTTGCGGAGCTTCACGTTGTACGTGAGCGGCGGGTTCTCCACCATCTCCGGAGCCGACTCCGCCAGGTCCGGCAGGATGTTCTCCCACGTCGGCTCTTCGTGGCTGGCGTAGCGGTAGAGCTTGCTGAAGACGGCCGACTGGTTCGAGTACATTGGCCCGAACTGCGTCTGGTGCGGGTCGTAGCGGTCCAGCACGACGGCGTCGAAGCCGATGTAGGTGAGGATGCCGCCGCGTGAGTCCGTCGGCGCGACCTCGAACGTCTTACGCCCGTCTACAGGCTTTTCGAAATCGATCGCGAGAAACGCAGAGCCATCACCGGTGCCCTGGTTCGAAACGGCATGGAAGTCGCTGCTGTTCCCGCCTCCACTGCCGACGGGCGTCTGGCTGGTGTTGTCGCTATTAGAGTCGCTGCTGCAGCCAACCACGGCCGCCGCGGCAAGGCCTGTCCCAGCGAGCGCCGTCGTCGACAGCAATCGCCTGCGGCTAACCTTCTTTTGCCAGAACTTGTCCCAGTATTTCGTGTCGTCAGGCATTGAGAGATTGTCTCCTTTCAAAGGGACCGGACCGAAGGGCGATGTGCTGCATATGGAACTGGTCTACGCCAGGCGCAATCGTGGGTCAAGGACGTCACGAAGGGCGTCACCGGCGAGGTTGAATCCGAGCACTGCAAAGGCGATAGCGCCGGCAGATGCCAGGGCTGGTAGAGGATGGTCGATGAGCACTGGACGAGCCTCGTTCAGCATGATGCCCCAGGACGGACCAGCCGACGATTCCGGCGGCAGCTTGTCCGGGGCGATGAAGCCCAGCGTGGACTCCGCGAGAATCGCCACGCCAAGGCCCGTCGAGAAGACGATGATGATCGAGGCCATGATGTTCGGAAGGATGTAGTAGCGCATCGCGCGCAGGTCTGAGGCGCCGATCGTGCGGGCGGCCTCGACGTACTGCTGCTCTCTCGTCGCAAGGACTACGCCTCTGACGATACGTTGAACGCTGGGCATGCCGACGATACCGAGCGAAATGGCGATGACAAAGAGGTTGGGCGTCGCCGTTAAGGGGTTAATGGAGACTATTAAGATGAGCGCGATGAGCGGCGGGAACGATTGTAAGGCGTCCATCAATCGCTGAACGACAGTGTCAATCCAGCGCCCGAAGTAACCCGAAACAATGCCGATCGCGCTGCCAATGAGCGTCGCGAGGAAGAGCGCCCAGAGGCCGACAAACAACGATCGCCGGGCGCCGTTGACGACCCGCGACCAGGTATCCCGGCCGGCTTTGTCGGTGCCGAGCCAGTGCTCGGAGGAGACTCCGCCGTATGACTTGGCGCGCCCGTTGACTCGGAAGTTCTCATTGGGGTCGTAGCGCTGGAGCCAAGGGTGCCCAATTTCGAACCCCAGCGGGCGGTTCGGCAGGTCAGGAAGGCCGAACTCGAGCTTTGGGGTGCCGAGCGTCAGAAGCACGAGAAACCCCACAATCGCGAAACCGATCGCGCCCAGCGGCTTGCGCCGGGCGAACTTGAGGACGCTTCTCCACCAGGCCGAACGCTTCCTCGCCGGGACTTCGTCCACGGCAATGGTTGTCGGCTGCGGTAGGGCCTGCTCTTCAAACGCCACAGTCGTCTCCTAGCTGTATCGGATGCGCGGGTCGAGCCACCCGTACGCTATATCGACGAGCAAATTGATGAATACCAGTGTTACAGCTACGACGATGACGATCCCTTGGATCACCGGGTAGTCCGGGCTCTGCGCCACAGCGAACACAATGTAGTTGCCTATTCCGGGGATTCCGTAGATGTTCTCCAGCACGACGTTCCCGCTGACAATGCTGCCGAGCAGAATGCCCACCAGCGTCAGGACCGGGATCAGGGCGTTCTTGAGAGCGTGGCGAATGATAACCACTCGCTCCTTTAGCCCCTTAGACCAGGCCGTACGCACGTAGTCCTGCCGCAGGACCTCCAGCATCTGGGAGCGGAGGAAGCGCATGATTACGGCGCCCGTACCTAACCCACCGATGAGGGCGGGCGCGAACATGATCTTCAGGTTCTCTATAGGGTCGGATTGGAGCGAATAGTAGTTTTGATGGGGCCCAAACCAGTCGGCGGCGCCCCCACCTACCCATCTGGCGGTCACGATGATCGTTAACAGGGCGACGACGAACACAGGTATGCCTAAGAAGGCGATCGAGAAGAACCGCAAGAAGTAGTCGACCCACGTGTCCTGGCGTATAGCAGAGATGATCCCGACCGGTAAGGCGATAATGACGGCTACGAGCACTTGCAGTATGCCCAGCTCAATCGTGGGCATCGCGCGTTCCTTGATTTCGCTGATGACAGGGTTCTTGCTCTTGAAGGAATTCCCGAGGTCGCCCTGCACGAGGTTTGTAATGTAGTCCCAGAACTGCGTTGGAAGTGATTTGTCCAACCCAAGGCTCGCCTTGGCGATCTTTGTGCAGTCCTGCGCGCCGCCTTGGACGTTGATGGCGCCGGCGTTGCAACCGGATGCAGCGTTGCGCACCACGTTGGACGTATCGACTCGGAGGAGCAAGAAAACCATCGTCGCGACGAGAAAGATGACAAGGAAGTTGAGAAGCACGCGGCGAACGATGTACTGCTGCATCTAAGGCACCCTAACCCGCCCGCTTCTGCGAGCGCGACAACAGAGGCAGAACTGAATTGACGTATCCCATTGAAAGCTTCGCCCACACCCCAGGGCGGAGTGGGTAGAAAGTAGCATCGGCCCCAGGCAATGTCAATACAACGTTAAGGCCATGCAAATCGTGCGTGAAATCTGACGAACGCTGCGCAATTTTTGCAGCGTCCGGGTCGTGCAATTCAAATGCATCGCCGGCATGAAGGTAGAGGCACGCCGATGGTCCAAATACCAGGTCATCGAGGATGACGCCGTTCCACGTTGCACATCGAATCGATCACTCCAAGTGAAATAGCTTGAGCTCGAGCCTGCACCGAAGCTGACAGCGACCCAATCGCCCACATTTTGCAGGATGTTACGCACATTTGGCGTGGGTTTACCCGTACCTGAGCGCTTGACAGGCTAGATACCCGCTACGTACGATAGTTACAGAAGTCACAAAGTGACTCCTACGCCTAATTCGCCGAAAGGCGGACCGGGGAAACCACTTGGGTGAATCTCACCGAAAGGTGAGTAGGGTAACCTCTTCAACCCGAACCCGTCAGCTAACCTCGGCGGCGCTTTGAAGGGGCCTATCCGCCTAGGGCGGCATCGGCCTTTTTTTTGTGACCAGGAGGTTGGGTAAAGATGCAGCAGATGGCACCGCCGCGAGCCTGCCCTCGATGTGAGGGATCCATGCTATTCGAAGAGGACTGGTACGGCGCCTACAGCACCTGCCTTTCGTGCGGATACGTGTACGAATTCGGCGCTACGGCCGCCTTGGAGCTGGAAGCTGAGAACAACGGCGAACACCGCCAGCGCCGGCGTCAGCCGTCGCACGGCAAGCTCCGCCTCTAAACCAAAGAAAGCAATCGAATGAGGGGCGCTTCCGCTGCGGCGGGGGCGCCCTTCACTCTTTCCAGAGGGGCTACAGGAGGTCCGATATGTCCTACATCCGAATCTCGATCATGAAGCCGCTCTCAAGGAAAGAGCTCGAGGTGCAAAAGCTCAACCTCGAGCTAGTGACCCACTACCGCCAGCAACCGGGCTGCGTCTCCTCCCGCTTCATTGAGGCGCACGATGGCTCTGGCGAGATGGGCCGGCTATCGGAGTGGGAGTCGGAGCACGCCGCGGACGCCGCCGCCACGAACGACCACTCGATGTTCCTTCGCTCGCGCGTGCAGCTCGCTGTGCGGAAGGGTCACCTGGACCGCTCGTTCAAGACCGACTAACGGCCTCGTGAAAGTACGGCGTTTCGCGGCGTAATGCGTGCTCATTCGCCTTGTTCCGCGGCGGTCGCCAAATAGCCACCTACACTCATTATTAACTTCTATATACCCCGCATGCGCTTGCTGCGCAGGGGCATCCGTACCTAATCTACTCAATAGAACTTGACGGAATTGCCGGAACAAGTGAAGTCAAGTTCGAGTAAAGGGAGGGTTGGGGGCATGCTTCCTGATAAGGACACTGAAGGCTCACTATCGCCGCTCCAGCGGCATTTCGTAGGGCGGCTCGGACGGATGCTCAGGCTACGCTCAGAACAGGCCGGGCAGCTTAACGAAGAGGGCGTCCGCCTGATTGACCGGGCGATCTACTCCACGTACTGCGACGCCGTAGACCTGGGCGTATCGAACGAGGCGCAGAGTCTGCTGCATAAGCACGCAGTGCCCGCCGGCCACGACGAAAACCCGTCTTAGCAGAAGCGGCGCTAGTCGTCGCGGCGGACGGGGTTATGAAGCACCACGCCGCCGCTGATTTCGACTTCTACTGCGTCGCCGTCTTCTAGCTTTGGCGGCACGCCCGGGGTGCCTGTGTAAAGCACGTCGCCGGGCTCCAGCGTCATGTACTGTGACGCGAACGAGATCATGGCTGCGATCGAGTGAATAAGGTCGCTCGTGTTGCCGGACTGCGTCTCCTCACCGTTTACGCGAGTGCGCACGTCGATGTTCCCCGGATCGAGGTCCGTCACGATATACGGCCCCAGCGGCGAGAACGAGTCGCTGCCCTTGGCCCGCCACCACTGGATATCGTCCCGCTGCCAGTGGCGAGCGCTGACGTCGTTCCCAGCCGAGTAGCCGAACACGTAGTCCAGCGCCTCCGCCTCGCTGACCTTTCGGCAGAACTTGCCGATCACGGCCACCACTTCACCCTCCGCGTCCACTCGTCGCGCATCGGGCGGCAGGAGGATCTTGTCGTCCGGCCCCACGAGCGATGAGGTCGGCTTCAGGAAGAGCTGTGGCACTTTGGGCGCACCGTCGTCCTTGAGGACGCTGGCCCCGCTGGGCACGTGCGACTGGTAGTTCACCGCTGCGGCCAGGATCTTGCCCGGCACGACCGGCGCTAGGAGCTTCACGTCAGCTAATGGGTGCGGCTTACCCGCGGCCTTGGGCTCGCCGAAGAGTATGTCTATGGGCGTGACCTGGTCGCCCTCTACGATTCCGTAGGACGTCGTGTCGTCGTGCTCGAAGCGACAGTACAGCATCGCTAGAAAGGGAGCATGATGCGGCGGAATCGCTCTACGTAGCGGCCCTCGGTATCGCGCCAGAACAATTTCATGCGTTCTTTCGTGCCCTCGAAGTCTTCGAGCTGGCTGGCGTGCTTGCTCAGCGCCTCGAACTTAACGTCGAGCACGTCCGTGATGTCCACATCGAAGTTGGTCTCGGAGGCCGTCCAGAGGTAGACCTCTTTCACGCTGTACGGCTCCAGACCTTCGTCCAGCAACTCCGGGAACGTCGGGCGGTTGCGGGCCATCGGGTACACAGCGTCTAGGACGGTCTCCCCGACAGCGCGGTGGTCTGGGTGGTTGATGAACATGTTTCGCACGATCTGGCCCGGGTCGTGGCTGAAGACGGCGTAGGGCTTCAGCGTGCGGATGATGCGGACGATCTCTTTCATGAAGTCGCGGTTGTAGGTGAGCTCTCCGTCCACGTGGTCCAGGAACACGACGTCCTTGCCACCCACAACGGCTGCGGCAGCCCTTTGCTCCTCTTTCCGCAGCGGCACGAGCACATCGCGCGTCATCTTGGGATCTTCGCTACCCTTGGAGCCGTCCGTGCAGATGCAGTAGTAGAACTCCCACCCCTGCTTCGACCAGAGATACGACGTTCCAGCCGCCCCGAACTCGGAATCGTCCGGGTGAGCGGAGACGATAAGCGCTCTCTTTGGTCCTTCTTCTTCAGGCATGGGCATCCTCAAATCTTCGAGGCCGGCGGGCATCGTTTAACTCCAAAACATATCTGGGAAGGGGCACCGAGGCGGATTGTAGCGATGACACAAGCGTATTGACAACCGAACAAATGGTCTCTAACGTGAACCGGGAGCGGCGAACATAGGTTCGCACGCCTACGGAGGGGCGCAATGAAAGACCTGTCTGGAAAACAACGCAAGATCTTCGAGTACATACGGGACTTCATCGATGGGCACGACTACCCGCCCAGCATCCGGCAGATCCAGGAGGCGTGCGGCATTAGCTCGACGTCCGTCGTTGATTACAACCTGCGCATCCTGGAAAAGGGCGGCTACATCAAGCGAGACCGCGAAGTCTCCCGCGCCATCGAGGTGACGCACGGCGGGCAGAAGCGCGGACGCATCGCCACTGTGCCGATCATCGGCACGATAGCCGCCGGCCTGCCGATCCCCACACCCTCCCCGGACAACGTCGACTCCACTGACACGATCGACATCTCGCCCGACCTGCTCGGGAACCACGAGAACGTCTTTGCTCTCCGCGTGAAGGGCACGTCCATGATCGACGCGCTCGTCAACGATGGCGACGTCGTCATCCTGGAGGCCGTTAGCGACGCCAAGCAGGGCGATATGGTCGCGGCCTGGCTGGAGCGCGAGCAAGAGGCAACTCTCAAGCGTTTCTTCCGCGAGGGCGACCGAGTCCGTCTGCAGCCCGCCAACTCTACGATGGAGCCGATCTACACGGAGGCGTCCAATGTCGTCATACAGGGGCGCGTCATCGCCGCCGTCCGCCCGAACATCTAGACCATCGCCAGCGTTCATGTCGGCGGTATATCGGTTCGATAGAACGCATACCGTGACCTCTGTCACATCTCCGCTACCGAACCGAACGGGACTGTGATCTAGCCCTGATATAATCTGCCCCTACCGCCCTCCCTGTTAGCCCCGCGAAAGGCAACCGTGAGCGACCCAATCCTGCAAGTACAGGACCTCCGCGCCCAGTTCTTCACTCCGGACGGCGTTGTCAGCGCGGTCAACGGCGTGTCGTTCGACCTTGAGCGCGGGAAGACGCTCGTGATGACGGGGGAGAGCGGCTCCGGCAAGACGTCGATCGGGCTGGCGATCCTCGGGCTGCTGCCGCATCCGGGCCGCATCACCGGCGGGCGAGTGCTCTTCAACGGCCGTGACCTGCTCGCACTGCCCGCGGACGAGTTCCGCCGGATTCGCGGCAAAGAGATCGCCATCGTCTTCCAGGACGCCTCCACCGGACTGAACCCTGTGCTAAGCGTTGGGCAGCAGGTCGAAGAGATCATCACGAACCACCTGGACATGCCGCGCAAGGAAGCGCGCCGCCGAAGCGTTGAGGTGCTGGCCGAGATGGGCCTCCCCGAGCCGCAGGAAGTCGCCAAGCGCTACCCGTTCCAGCTCTCCGGCGGCATGGCCCAGCGCGTGATGATCGCTATCGCCACGGCGCTCAAGCCGGACGTCTTGATCTTGGACGAGCCAACGTCCGCGCTGGACGTCACCGTGCAGGCGGCGATCCTCGAAGACCTCACGAAGCTCCAGCAACAGCAGCACGTCGCGATCCTGCTCATCACGCACGACCTCGGCGTTGTCGCGCAGATGGCGGACGATGTCGCCGTTATGTACGCCGGCTACGTCGTCGAGCAGGGCGACGCGCATACGCTGTTCGGCCGCCCGCGCCACCCGTACACGTGGTCGCTACTGGCCAGCCGCCCGCGCTGGGACCGCGACGGCGAGCACCGTCTGGCCGTGATCAAGGGCACGCCTCCCTCGCTGGTGGACCTGCCGGAGGAGTGCCCGTTCGTGCCGCGCTGCCCCAAGGCGACCAGCGTCTGCCGCATCGACCCGATGCCGGCGATGGTGCCGATTGACACGGACGACCACTTTATCGCTTGCTACAACCCTGTGTACCAGCAAGACATCGACGAGGCCGCATCTTGAACCGGCATGACGGCCGCAACGACGACCGCAGCACGCCGTTCCACAGCCTCTGGGCGCGCATCCGCTCGATCGGGCGGAAGATGGAAGACGAGGTCTACGACTTCTCGGAGGAAGATGCTGAGCGCACGACAGAAGCGCGCGGCCGCAATACGCTGATCGCGCTGATCAATTCGTTCTTCACGATCTGGCGAGCCAACGAAGCGTCCATCGCCGAGCGCACGCTGGGCGTCGGCGGATTCGTGAGCCTGTTCTGGCTGCTCATCGTGGACCGGGGCATCGGCTTCAAGAAGACGCCACTGCGGCTGCTGGCCGGCACGTTCGCCGTCATCTGGTTCGTCCCCGGGCTCATCGCCGCCACCTGGATGCTCTTCGCCAACCTCGGCGCCGGCAACCTGAAGCGCCTGCGCTCGTGGCCGCTGCTGGCCGTCTTCACGATGTCCGGCCTCATCGGCTTCCGCGGCCTCTTCAGCGAGCTGGCCCGCCAGGAGCTACGCCCGCTGCCAGCGCGCGAGAAGGAACCAGCCGCCGAGAAGTAATTCAGCAGATTTGCGCAAGTTGCGGGTAGTATGAATTTCCCGGCGGCCAGCCGAAAATACGAAACGAAATGCGAGGAGAGCGGCGTTCCAGCCTGACCGCGCGCGAGAACGAAGTCCTCGATCTTGTCCGCGTCGGCCTCACTAACGAAGAGATCGCCCAGCGCCTCGCGATTTCGCCGGACACCGTGAAGTTTCACGTGTCGCAGATCTTGTCCAAGCTCGGCGTATCGACGCGAGAAGAGGCGACGGCGCTGAAATTCGACGAAGGCAAGGCATGGCGCGATCGACTCGCAGCGTGGAGCATCGCGCTGAAGCTAGCGCTTGCCGCGACGGCGATGGCTCTTCTTGCGAGCGTCGCGGTGCTAGCGTGGGCGGTGACAGCAACTGGCTCGGATGAAACGAAGCCGTTGGTCTTAGCCACATCGACTACAACACCGACTGCGACTGCCAAACCAGAACCGACGCCAACGCACTTGCCGCCCGGTCCGACCGATGTCCCCTGGATTGACGCAACGCCCGGGCCAACGCCAACGGAAGTGCCTCCACCCTCACGGCCAGACGTCAGGCCGTGTACGGCTGGTGACGTTGTTGGTTCGCTCGGCGGCGGGCAGGGGATCCATGCATCGCAAGCTAGTCAACTTCTCGTGTTCACGAATGTCTCTACCACTGCATGCAAACTTGAAGGCTTGCCGACGATTCAATTCCTCGATCAAGATGGCGCCCCAGACTCAGACGAGTGGCACTCAATGTCCTGCACAGCGTTTGGTCCGTGCGGCTCGGTTGCGGCCATCCTCGAGCCTAACGCGGGTCAGACGCCAAGATCGAATTACTCCCTCGCCCTGAACCAGGCAACAGTCTTCGTTATCTACGATTCAGATCCCGGGCAATTTGCAGAGCCGCGGTGGACTCCATGCCCTAGGACCGCGTCGGCGATCAAGGTGACATTCTCGGGCAGTGAGTCGGTCGTAATTCCGCAGGTCTTTGGCAGCCCTGCTGGGCACCTGGCATTAGCCAGTTCCAGCCAGTGCCGACCGCAGCTCCGGCCGCCAATGTCCTGGACATTCGCTTGGCAGCGCCGGCGAGCGTGGCTGCAGGATCCACACTCTACTTCTCTGTAAGAATCAGTAATTTGACGTCCAGCCCGTACAAGTTTCCTAGCCCCTGCCCTAACTACATCATGTTGCTTTACGGATCCGTCAGCGAAAGCCACGCGCTCAGCTGCTCCGCCGCCGGGGACATTGCATCAGGCGCAACCGTGTCCTTTGATATGCAGTTGCCCATCCCAACCGAAACCGCGCCTGGGCTTCACTACATCGACTGGTTCTCCGAAGGGATCGGCGGCGCTAAAGATGCGGGGACCTCCGGAAAGACCCCATACCAGATCGACGTCCTCGCCCCCACTCCCTGATCCTACGCCGCCCGCGTGCTATATTCGCCTCATTCCTAGAATGCGAGTGTACGTGCATGGCTAACGCTAAGACTTACAAAATTGCGGTCCTTCCCGGCGACGGAACGGGGCCAGAGGTGGTCCGCGAGGGCCTGAAGGTGCTCGATGCGGTCCAGAAGAGCGCCGGCTTCAAGCTGGAGCTGGAGCACTACGACCTGGGCGGCGACCGCTACCTTTCCACCGGCGAC
>JBDTOK010000084.1:0-11420 GCA_039933275.1 Chloroflexota bacterium
CGACACGAACTGCCCCGGCCGCACTTCGATCAGGGGGCGCCGCTGAAGATCGGCGAACTCGAAGAGATCCGACTCGTCGCGAGTTGGTAGTCTCTGCTGGTGCTCGGTCGGCGTTTGGCATGCCGCGGCAGTGCACGGCGTTGGCGTTGGTTCGTTAGTCGCAACAGGTGTCTGCGTCAACGGCGGCGGCGACGGCTGCGGTGTGTTGCAGTGCGTATAGAACGCCGAATGCTGGTTCGCGTGCGCTCCTCCGTTTGTCGCTGCATCGTTGGGGCAGCCGCCGGCGTTTGCGCTCGATCCCGAAACGGTGAGCAATCCCGCACTAGCGGCAAGGACAAGTGCGAGCGCGACTGCCAATACAAGCAATCGATTCTGCATGGTGGGCCTCCTTCTGGCTGGTCTCCTTGTGGGAGAACGTCCTATCAGCAACGAGTCTGTGCCCAAAGACTCACCGCTTTCTCGCCGAGCGCAGATACGACGGCGACTGAGGGACCTACACAGTGATATTTTGGTGCTCCGGCGGTTAATAACTATGCTAAGTCAGCCTGACCGTTCAGGCTGACCCGCCGGCGAGGCGGCGTCACTAACGATTCTTAGTGTCTCTTACCGTCCACCCGCTAAAGTCCCCGTCTCCGTTACCTCGGCGATCCGATTAGCCGATAGCCCACCGGTTGTTCACGCGGCGAAAGGTGTCAAATCCCGGCGTTGACTTCCAGATGCTGCGCGTCCAGAATCCGTGCATGTCTCACCGGACCTTTTTGATTCTGGCTCTTATGCTCGGAATAACTCTCGCTATCTCGGTAGCCCGCTCACCGGCATCCTCTGCCTCGCCAGCAGACGGCGCGACCGGCACAGCGGCCGCTGGTGGGTTCGACAAGATCGCGGGCAAGACAAAAGGGACGTATCACCTCAGCTTTCCAGACTATAACCAGGTTTACGAAATCGTCACGACCGCGGACATTACCTGGACAGAAGACCCGAGCACCGCGCCTTTTGGCTGCCACTGCCGGACGTTCTTTCCGACGGGCAGCATCGATTGGACTGCGAACTACGCGACCGACCAATGCAGTGCGACAGACCACGGCCATCTGGAGGCGGGCGTAGGCTTGAGTCAGCGCGAAGAGCAGATGCTCGTTCTCTGGGAGGACCCGGACGACCCGACCCACTACTTCTACTCCGCCAACGGTCAAGTGTCCGACGAAGCCTTCTTCGATTGTGACGGTGGCTTCACTATTACCGTACCGGACTTCATCGACGTGGCCGCCCCAGACTTCAGAACTCCTACGCCTACCCCGGCGGCGGCACTGCAAGACGCTTCGCCACCATCATGCGATGAAGAATTCTCAATCCCTCGCGATGCCACGAGGATTGCAGGCAGCTGTTACTCGGGTTCCGCGGACATCCCCTTCGACCCTTACGACTACACGAAATTCGAGTGGGATTTCGGGCCCGAGCCAGAGCCGATCATCTTCATCCACGGGTTCCTCGGTTCGCAGATCAAATGCGGTGGAGATGAGCTCTGGCCGCATATCCCGCCCAGCCCGGACTTTCCGGAGATGTCTCTTGCCAGCGACGGTATCTCACCCGCGGCGGGTGCCTGCGCAGCCACCGTTGGAGACATCGTCGAAACCGTCCTCGGTTCGCACATCTACAAGGACGCTGTCGATTTCCTCAATCAGCTGGAACCAGGGAACGTGGAGTTCTTCAACTGGGACTGGCGCGAGAGTCCCGAGCAATCACTGCTCGCCCTCAACACAAAGATCCACGATGTACGCGCGGCGCACAACGACTCGAAAGTCGTGCTCATGGCCCATTCCTACGGCGGCCTCTTAGCGCGGTTATACGTAGACGACGCAGGGCGCGCAGAAAACGTGGCGAGAGTGCTCACAATCGGCACGCCTGCTCTCGGTTCACCAAAGGCGATCTTTCCGCTCTACGCCGGCGTCGAGACGCCCGAATTCAGCACGCTCGATCTGCTAATGAACGACGCCCAACTTCACGAGTTCGCCAGGAACCTCTTTGGCGCGTACTTCCTCTATCCAAGCCCGAACTATGGGCCCTGG
Source organism: Chloroflexota bacterium (assembly GCA_039933275.1). GTDB lineage: Bacteria > Chloroflexota > Dehalococcoidia > SM23-28-2 > RBG-16-64-32 > DATKKM01. The sequence goes on from JBDTOK010000084.1 coordinate 2,064, forward strand.
CTTACGGTGGGACCGAACGGCTCGGCAAGCCTAGGCCAGCAGGGCGTTCTGGACTACGTCACACAGATGGGCGGCAACGCCGCGCTTCTGGAACATGCGCTGAACCTGCACGCAAGCGTTCTCGATCCCCCATATATTGGGCGCGCCGGTGCGCCGAAGTTTGAGGTGATCGTCGGTACGGGGAAGCCAACAATCTCCGGCGTCCACGTTTTGCCTGACGGCGAACTGAGTGTCGATTACACCAACGGCGATGGAACGGTGCCGGCGCGGAGTGCAGCCAGGGGTGTCCTCGGTTCCGGCAATCCGAACAAGGCGCACACTCACTACTCTTGCTACGTTGACCATGTCGCGTTGCCCGGTGATCCGCAGATTACAGACGCTGTCAAGGGTTACCTCCAGTTCGGTGACGATATACAGGGACTGAGTGCTCCCTGCTCGGCCAACGGCCTCGAGGCGCAGATCTTCGATCTGCCGCCGATCGCCGCCAGCGCCGATTCGATGACCACCGGTATCTCAGGCCAGATCGGGGCTCTCTCCATCGACGACGCCGTCCTCCAGGGCGTTGTCGACTACCTGGACCTTCCGAAGCAGAAGTTTGTCATTGCGGGTACGGAGATGCCGCTCGTCACGCTTCCCCCAGGCAAGTTCCTGAAAGTGACGCCCCTCTTGGACGACGGCAAAGGACAGCCGGTTATTTACGGTCCGCTTGGCGGTTCGGTCACCATGTCGTCCGGTGCTGGAGGGAGCGTGGTCACCGTCGACGGTCATCCGGCCCCGCTCGACGGCGACGTGAACTGTGACGGAAAGGTGACCACCCTCGACGCGCTTCTCCTGCTTCTGGCGTCTGGCGGGACGCCGAAACCACAGCCGGACGGTTGCGCGCAGATCGGATCGGGAGCAAACGCATTTGGCGACCTCGACTGCAATAACTCAGTCACTGCGAACGATGGACTGGACGATCTGCGATTGGTCGCTGGTGCTTCCCTGGATTTCCTTGCCGGTTGCCTGAGTAGCGCTAACTCGCCTTAGTGACATGCCGCGATGGTTCGTCAAACCATTTTGACCGCTAATCGCGCCAGCTCACCTCATACACCCGCACCGGCTCCTCGATCCCCTTCGCGACAAAGTCCCCGCGGTCCGCGAAGAGAAAGCCTTTGCCGGAGCAGAGGCCACGCACTGTGTCTGCCACGAGGATTTCGCCTTTGTCTGCTTTCGCGGCGATGCGCGACGCCAGGATCACCGTCGCGCCAAACGAGTCCCCGTCTTCCTCGATCGGTTCGCCGGCGTTCAGGCCGACGCGGACGGACAATGGCTCGCCTTCGCGCTCGGCGAACGCGCGCTGGAGGGCGACGGCGCACTCGACCGCCTTGGTCACGCTCCCGAACGAGGCCATGAAGCCGTCGCCCATCGTCTTCACTTCTGTGCCGCCGTTTGCCTTGAGGACCGTAAACCTAAGGTGATTTGACGCACGCGCGGCTGCGTTCCTAAACTCTAATTGCCGTGCCATCACCGCGCCCACGCCTCCTCGCCACCCTTATCCTGGCAATCGCACTCGTATCCCTCGCCCTCGTCCCCGCAAACACCCACGCCGGAGCCACCACCTTCACCGTCAACAACGCCGGCGACGCTCCCGACGCTGCCCTCAACGGCACCTGCGCCACCGCCGGCCCACCCCCAAACTGCACCCTCCGCGCCGCCATCCAGGAAGCCAACAACATCAGCGGCAACGACACCATCCAATTCGATCGCACTTTCGACACCATCCGCCTCAACTCAGAGCTCCCCTACATGGACGCCACCGACGGCATCCACTTCGATGGAGACATCAACAACGGCGTCGGCATCGCTATCTCCCCCGCCGACAACGTGAGCATCAACTTCGGACTCGTCTTCATCACCCAGGCCGGCATCGACGCTCAAAATATCAAGGCCAATGACATCTCAATCGCAAACTTCGCCTACGACGGCCTCCAGGTCTGTGCCGGCGTCTTCAACGGGACCTGCGGCGGCAACGCCAACGGAATCGACATCTCCCACATCAACTCCCACTTCAACGGCGAAGCCGGCATTCGTGTCTTCGGAGATAACCTGACGAACGTGAAGGTCACGAGCTCTCCAGTCCAGTCACAGACCAACGGCATCGTCCTCCAGGGATCGGAGACCGTCACCAACGTCACAATGAGCGATAACTCCGCCACCAACCACTCCGGCGATGGCATCGAAATCCTCGGCGGCGCGGTCAACGACGTCACCATCACCAACGACCACTATGTCGTAAACGGCGGCAACGGGCTCTACCTCCACTCCAACGGCACCATGCACGACATCACCCTCAACGGCCTACTCGCCAACGGAAACAGCGCGTACGGCCTCGGCGACTTCACCAATAGTGGCAGCCTGTTCAAACTCACAATGTCCGATCCCGTTGCGACTATTAATGGCCTGGCCGGTATCGCCATCCTCGCCTCAGGCGGACTCAGCTCCACCACCGTTACCAACGCGAAGTCAGACGGCAACACTGGCGACGGCCTCACCCTCGGCGGCTCGTCAGGCTTCGACACTACAGCCGTCACCGGCGGCGAGTTCAAAGGCAACGGCGGCAACGGCATCGCTGCAGCCAGCGCGATCGGTAAGCTTGGCGGCCTCAACATCTCCTCTGCCCTGATCTCCGGCAACACATTAGACGGCATCCACGTTAGCGCAGCCCAGACCGGAGTCGGCGCTAGCCTCATCGAAAAGAACACCGTTACGGACAACGACCGCGGCATCGTCGTCACCGGTTTCGCTCGCACCGTCGCCATCTCGCAGAACAGCACCTTCGCCAACGACCGCATCGGCATCGATCTCGCCGCCGCGGGCGATCCCGCCACCGGCGTCACCCAGAACGACACCGGCGACGCCGATACCGGCCCCAACGACCTCCTCAACTCCCCCCATCTCGATTCCATTACTCCGAACAACGCCAGCGGAACCGCCTGCGCCGGCTGCATCGTCGAAGTCTTCCTGGCCGACAACGACCCGACCGAGTACGGCGAAGGTAAGACCTACCTCGGCAGCGCTACCGCCAACAACAACGGCGAGTGGAGCGTCGCCTTCTGCAAGCAAGGCGTCGACTTCGACAATGGCGCGTCCATCACCGCCACCGCCCGCGACGCCGACGGCAACACCTCCGAGTTCGAAGAAAACACCGGCCTCCTCGCTGACTTCTGTCCCACCCCCACACCCAGCCCCACACCCAGCCCCTCGCCGACACCTTCGCCGACACACACCGCATCTCCCAGCCACAGCGCGACGCCGTCACCGACAGCGCAGCCGCAGGTTCAGGGCGACGCAACATGCGACGGCCACGTGACGATCGACGACGCCGCTGCGCTCCTCACGTACCTCGCTACTCACAGCGGCCCGCCGTCCAGCTGCCTCAGCGCCGCTGGCGCGCTCCCCTTCGGCGACTTCAACTGCGACAGCCAGTCCGACACCGTCGATGTCCTCTTCGTGCTCCGCTACCTGGTGACCCTACCGCCCCTTACGCACCCCGGCAGTTGCCCCAACGTCGGCGAGCCAATCAGCGACTAGCCACGTCCCTCTTCCACCTTCCAGCCCGCACCCTTATCGCACGAAGTATCGGGCCCCGCGCGGCACGCAGGACATAGTCCCCGAAGCCCAGCCGTGATTGGACTACGTCTATCGCACCGCCGCCCGGCTCGCGCGCCGATCGATGACCTGCATATGTTCGCCGACGTGCGGGTGCTCCGCGACGCGAACTGCTCGATTGGCTAACCGCATTTGCTAGAGAGGCGCACTCGCTCGACGTCGCTAGTCGCTAACTCGCCTTAGTGTCACGCCCCGGATTCGGGACCTACCCACAGAGTTGTCTAAGGCGCAGGTTCGAGACGCCAGGAGTAGACTGTGTCGCCGGATGTAAAGCCGTCCTGGATGAGCGTGCCATCGTTCTTCAGATGCAGGGCACCCGTAACCGTTGTGCAATGACCTTCCAGGAACGCCGCCGGAGTACAAAACCAGACGTCCATATCGTCATACGTATAGTGCACCGGCGGATCCCCCGGGCAAATTACACTGGCGGGCCCTGTCACTTTGCTGAGCGCCACACCCTCGTAGGTCTGTGCGTCCGGGCCGGTGAAAATTAAAAGAGTGGCGTCAGACGGGCCGATCTCACCGATTGCAGGCCCGATAGTTGTTGTGCATCCCCCTGGGACAACTTCCGAGTGGTTGTAGACCACGCTGCCCGTGGCGCGGTACGTCTCGCATGGCTGGCTGTTTCCTATTCCATCATCGCAGGTCGTGGTTCCAGGCTCGGTAACGTTCTGGAAGTAGACACTCGCCTCAGAGCTTACGATGAACTTCACGCCGCTGATCGTCTTGTCGATCGTCCAGCTAATGGTCCCCTGCCAGTTGGTGCATGCGTTCGCCTTCGCTTCTACAGAAGGCTTCTCGGGCGGAGTAAGGGTGTCGACCATCTCCGAATTCGAGACGATAAGAACTAACTCCTCTAGCTGTTGATCTGGCAAATTGAGACACCATGTCTTGTGATCTTCTTCGGTCCAGTCTTCGGGTGCCTTCCATTCTCCGTTGACTTTTGCGACGCCCCAGATGTGAGCGTTTTTCACGCCCCTGAGCTTGTTTTCGAAGTCAACGGCGTGGATGGCCGATCCGAAAGTGTACGAGTAATAGCGCGCGGACAGTGGCTTGTATGTATCTTTGATTTCGTCCTTAGCAGGACTGCCGAAGTTAGTAGAACGCAAGGCCGAAGGCTTATCGTTGGGGAACGTTGGATCAGTAACCTGGTATCGATTGGGCAGGTAGTCGTGGTTCCAGTTGGGAACCGTGAAGTCGTCGAAGTTGTCGGCGAACTTGAACACCTGGTCCACGGCATCCGGACCTTGATCACCATCAGCGGCGGCCGCCTTCCATACATCCTCGACGACTTTGTCGCCCTTCTTTATCGAAGCGAAGAAGAAGAATTGCCACGAACCATAGCGATTGAGGTCGCCCCGCGGGTCGCGCACCAGATTCATATCCAGACCGGCTTGGAAGTCCTCTACGTACTGATAAACGGACTGCTTATTCTTGCCCAGCTTCTGTAGCACTCTGAACTCGCCCCAGGTTGCCGTCGCTTCCTTCAGCCAGGAATCCTCGCCGAGATCATACGCGAACTGGCTGACGTGAAAGAGCTCATGCGCGATGACTCCACTCAGGTAATCGCCGCTGTTGTCCGTGTTCATCATGAGGTAACCCGATGACGTATGACCGACGATCGGTGCAACGGTTCGCGCGTAGCCGTCGACGCCACTGAGGTTGCACCGGTTCGTGTTCGGGTCGCATGGCGCGTAGCGCGGATCTACCGTGCTCGCGTTCGTGAAGTAGAAATCGATAGCGCCGTCCGGGTTAATCGCAGCCGCACCTGGCGTGTCCGCAATCGGATAGCGCATCAGCCCGGGGTACTGGTTCCAGACCTCCGTTACCTTCGCTGCGTAGCCAGTTAGCAACGGGTCGGCGGCGTCGTTCGTCTGCATCCAGACTCTCGCGGACCCTCCCGCAGCCTGCGAGCTCTTCCAGGTCGCGGCCTGTGGTTGCGCCCCCGCGGCTTGGGCGGTGCTGAAGATGCTGATCGGGTCGCTCGGCCGGGCCAGCAGCGGAGCAAGCGCGTCGAGCGTAGCTTGGCTGAGCTCGTCGGTGTGCGAGTCGATGTCGACGAACAACTGCGTTGCCGCATCCAGGTTGGGCACAGGGCTCCGGTATTCGGCCGGCAGCCGCGCATCATCAAACACGGCATATCCGCGGTATAGGAGTGAGGTCTCGTAGTCGATAACACCGGCATCGAGAGCATCTGCGATGAGACCTTCGCTAGGCGATCGGAGCACTTCGCCGATAGCAAAACAGCGGGCCGCAGCCGGAGCGGACAAGCCCGCGGAGAAGCTGAGTATGTGTAGTGCATCCATACCGTCGATCGCTCCCGAGCAATCGACATCGCCGGCTGTGCGCAAACAATCGGTCATGGAAGACGGCGCGGCGGCGAATGCAAGGGCGGCCAAGGCGTCGCCGGTGTCAGCGGAGCCGTCGCAGTTCGCGTCACCTTGCTTGGTGGTCCCACCACCTGAGGGCACACTGGCAACGCTGGTTGGCTGCGTGGTGGCGGAGGCGGGTGGCGTCGACGCAACTGTAACCACGCCTAGAAGTGCGGCAGCCAGAAGAGCGAGGGCTCCTCGAGTAACAGTATTGGTGACGGGTCGCCACCCGAGCTTCGGTCCGAGGCGGGCTGATTTCATGCGGACTCCTGGCAGGAGGGTCATCTGCGAATCACTTCAACGATGAACGGCTGTGGCCTCGGTTCGTGCGTAAGTACACCGGATTCTATCAGTAAGTCGGCGAATGTCGAAAAGCTCTAATGAGTTCTCGCAGACTACGTCGCCTTAGTGTTGCGTCGCGTTTGAGTTTAGTCGTGCCGCTTCCTTATGCGTGAGGGTCGCCTGCCCAAGAGATTCGATCGCGCTCCATTGCAGCCCGGGCGTATGAACGCTCGCCTCCAAATCAGATCGACGACCTGCCACGCGTGCTAGACTCGTCCAATGCGTATCCTCCTGTGTAGCGCTGATGGCGGCGGCAACGTTCCTCCGACCGTCGCGCTCGCGGCCGAGCTCATTCGTCGGGGCCATACGGTGAGAGTCCTGGCCGGACCATATTATTCCGGGCAGCCCCGTAGTGAGGCGATGGAGACGCAATTTTCCGGCGTCGGCTGTGAGGTCGTTTCGCCTGGCGCAGAATCTTGGGCGGAGGGTGCTGGCGCGTTTCCAGACCTTAGTGCCATACCTGAACGACTCATGATGAGCAGGACGATGGCGCTCTGGATGCCAGTAGCCAGACCCTGGACGAATCAGACCAGCAAACAAATCGAGTCGTTCCGGCCAGATGCCGTGCTCACTGATGTGATTCTCCCGGGTGCTGGGATCGCCGCCGAAGCTGCGGACATTCCGCGAATTGTTTTCCTTACGTTTATCCTCAACCATCGCCTCTTGCCAGGGCTGCCCGTGCCGGGACGCGGCGCGCCACCCGGTGATGACGATCCGTCGAAGCAGCGCGAATTTCTCGAACTGGCGGGCCAGGTCGCGCTGCCCCACCTCAACGACGCTCGGCAATCGGTTGGGCTCGAAGCTGACGACGACCCATGGGCCTGGGAGGATCGGTCAGACCGGGTTATTGTGCTGAGCAGCCGTGCGTTTGACTATCCTGCCAGTGCTTATCCGGCCAATCTAGTCTACGCAGGAAGCGTGCGGCCCACGCCGTCCCCTGACGCGTGGACATCACCGTGGGAGCCGTCGGACGAGAGACCGCTGGTAGTAGTGAGCGGAACAACCACGGGCCTCTCGGGGCTGTGGTTCTCGGTGTTCCAGGCATGCGCAAACGCAGTGGTCGAGTTGGGCATGCGAGCTGTGCTGACAATTGGGCCGCTTGATCCGAAGAGCCTGCCGCAGAATGAAGCCCTGATGTACAGCAGCTTCGTACCCCATTCATCGTTACTTCCCAACGCCTTAGCAATGGTGACGCAGAGCGGTCACGGTGCCACCATCGCCGCCCTCAGGCACGGGCTGCCAATGGTTTGCGCGCCGGTCTTCGCAGACCAGCCTGATGTAGCGGGCCGTGTGGAGTACCACGGTGCGGGAATCCGTTTGACAACACTGTCGAGCGCGGGCGAATTCCGGGAAGCAATCCGAGCTGTCGTGAGAGAGCCGCGCTATCGCGAGGCTGCCGCTGCATTGGGAGCCAAGATGGCCAGTGAAGACGGAATCACGACTGCCGCCGACCAAGTGGAAGAAGTCGCGCGCAGAGACTAGGCGAGGAAAATCGCAGCGGTCGTGAGCCAGGACATCGGCAGCGGCGGGAAGCGGTTTAGCCCAGTTGAGAACACGAAACTCCGTCGGTGGGCGACAGGAATCCCTGGCGTCGCGAATGCATTCCTTCGGGGATAAAGCCCCGTTACTAAGGGCTCTAGTGTGATGCCCGGAGGCAAGCGCGAGCTAGATGATCGGGTTGCAGTCCGTAACCGGTGCGCTGTGGTAAGTCGGGAACTCATTCGTAACGTTGTTGTGTGTGTCCGAAGCGTCCCAGTACCAGCGCAGCTCACCCGGATCGCTGTTACTAAGATAGTTCGGCACCGAAACGGTGTACTGATACGACCCGCTCACGAAAGTTGGAACGACGGTGTTGACTCCAGGTGGAGCGCCGTTGCCAGTGAAATAGTAATTCAGGTGAACCGCGCTCACTCCGGATATGTATGCGGGAGCGGGACATTCGACGACTTCGAATAATTCAAAGGCTGTCTCCCAGTACGATGTCGCCTGTTTCCAGCTGAGCAACAAGCACTAACACGTCAATGTGAGCGCTTGGAGAGATTAGAGGTCGAATCGCCGGACAGCCCCTTGGCCCATACTGGATCCTCTATCACTCCAAGCGCCGAAGACTACGTCTCGTATCAGCTATGTTGGTCGAGAATGCGCTGACGTCTTCAAAGCTTTCGCCGACATCGCCCCTGGCCCCATGGCGATGAGGCAGACTAGTTTACCGGCGTAAAGTCGTTCTCGCCGGCGATCTGGTTTCGACTTTTCAGATCATGTCGTTCTTAATGCCGCGGGGGGGGGTCATATGAGACGGCCGCTCACGACGTGAGCCGGAAGGACCGCACAGCGCCTTGAGAGTCCAAATTGCCTATGACTGCGTTTGGATTGACTGCCGCCTTCACGAACTGTCCGGTAACCTGACAGTCATTGCCTGTACACGTATCGAGTGTGTTGAGGAAGAACAAGGCGAAATAGAGGACCGTGACGCTGCATTTGCCGTTACAAAGAGACTGAATGACGGGAACAAGCACCACTCGCTTGCTGTCGGTAGCGCCAGCCCAGAGGTTACACCTTGCGGTCAAGTTGTAAGAGCCATCGGGCCGCACTTGGAAGACCTCGGCGAAAGTGTCACAAGCGCTGCTGGTGTTACTGATAAGGTAATCAACGCCCTTCTTTGTGGGGCCGATCATATTACCAGGCTCAGTAGTGGCGGTTGGATCGGCACAGCCGGGTTGCCCCTGCGCGCACAGAGAGTTCGTGGAACCGTTCTCGATCGTCGTCTGATATGTGCTTGCACCGTTGCCGTCGATCGCCAGTGCGCCGAAGTTACCATTCTGCGGATTGTTTGCGTCGTACTTGAGAACTGTAGGGCCGCCTCCCCAGTTGATGGCAGCTTGAGTGACCGACCACGGCGCCAACCCCGCCGCCGAAGCTGGCGAGCCGACGGTGGCACCCGCTTGCGCTCGCACAGTTGTATGGAAGAGCCCGAGAACTTGAGCAAAGTCCC
>JBDTOK010000085.1:0-11287 GCA_039933275.1 Chloroflexota bacterium
CACCGCCGGCGGTGGCGCCATCTTCGTCAAAATGAACGCCCGCCCTCACCTCCTCGAAATCACCGTCAAACCCGAAGCCGTAGACCCCGACGACGTAGACATGCTGCAAGACCTAATCATGGCCGCCATGAACGACGCATTGGAAAAAGTCCGTTCCGGCCAGATGCAACAACTCGCAGGCTTAGCCGGCGGCATGAACATCCCCGGCCTAACCAGCTAGCACAACGCCCCGTTCATCCTGAGGCTCTCGAAGGACCCGCGAAGCCCGCGTCATTACTCCGGGCGAAATCCTCGCGCGGGCAGCAATCACGAGTCGATCAGCGGATCCCGTCCATCCTGAGGTTCTCGAAGGACCGCGAAGCAATCGCCCGCACCGGCACGTTTACCCGCAGGCGGAACTAACGCCGCACCCATCGCGGCCGCAATCCCGCTTATCCGTTGGCGTGAACCGCCTTCGCCCCATCCCGCCGCAACCGCTCAATAAACGCCGCCGAATTCACGTCTCGCTCCAGCACCGTAATGATGTATCCCCGCAAATGCCGCTCCACCTCGTGCCCCAGCTCCGCCGTCACCCGCACCCGCGCCACATCGTTGTACGAGTTCCGCTGCATCAGCCGCATCAACTTCAGCGCATTCAGCGTAAGCACCCGCGGCCCAGCCAGACCCGCCACGCACGTCCGGCACACAGCCCCGCCCGCGATCGCAGCGAAGAAATTGTCCACCGGCTCCAGCTCATTCGTGCAGCCAACGCAGCGCTCCAGCTCCGGCCGAAACCCTGACTGGTCCAGCAGCCGCATCTCGTAGTACCGCAGCGCCTGGTCGCCGTCCGTCCCCTGCTCCACGCGCGCCAGCGTGTCCTGCATCAGCCGGAAAATCGGATAGCTGTGCACCTTCTCCGCCGTCATCCGGTCCGTCAGCTCCGCCGCATATAACCCGCGGCTCAAGCGATCGAGGTCATCGCGCAGCCCACGATAGCTGTCCAGCACCTCGACTCCCGTCACAACATCAGTCGAGTGGCCCTGCGCGAGCTGCACCACCACCCGGTTGAGCGGCTGCAGATGCCCCGACAAGCGGCTCGTTGTCTTGCGCACACCCTTCGCCTTCACGTCGAGCTTCCCCAGCGTTGGTGTGAGCAGTGTCAGAAATCGGTCCGCCTCGCCGAGCTTCCGCTGGCGCAGGATGATCGCCTCAGTCTTGTAAAGTCGCGCGGAGCTGGGCATCGTATGCCAAAGCTAGGCGCCCATCTAGGCGCCCATCTCCTGCCGGCCCTCCAGCGCTTTCGCCAGCGTCACATCGTCCGCGTACTCCAGGTCGCCGCCCACCGGCAGCCCGCGCGCCAGCCGAGTAACACGCACACCAAGCGGCCCGATCAACCGGCTCAAATACATCGACGTCGCCTCGCCCTCAAGGTTCGGGTTCGTCGCCAGGATCACCTCAGTGACCTCCCCGCTGCGCAACCGTCGCAGCAGATCCGCAATCTTCAAATCCTCGGGCCCAATTCCATCCATCGGCGAAATCGCCCCGTGCAGCACGTGGTACATCCCCCGATACGACCCGGACCGCTCCACCGACAAAATATCCAGCGGCTCCTCCACAACGCAGACCACCGTGCGATCGCGCTCCTCGCTTGTACAAATGCGGCAAGGATCGCGCTCCGTCACGTTCTGGCAGATCGAGCACAGCGTCACCCGCTCCTTCACCTCCAGGATCGCCTGCGCCAGCGAATGCGCCTCCGACGCCGGCGTCCGCAGCAAGTAATACGCCAACCGCTGCGCACTCTTCGGCCCAATCCCCGGCAGCTTGTAAAACTCCTCAATCAATCGGGCAAGCGGAGCCGCCGTAACCGGAACAGAGTGATGATGCTCATTCATCGCACAAGAATTATACAGTCGAGTGAGCGATTCCCGCCGTAATCGTGTCAGCAGGAATGTTGAACCACCCTCCGAAAGCGACACACCGCCGCCCTGACCACCACCCCGCTCTCCCGAAGCGAGGCACACGCCGCATTACCACCCTCCGCTCATCCTGCGTGCCCGCCTCAGGAGGGAGGTTCTCGAAGGACCGCGAAGCAAATCCCCACACCCGGCACCTCTACCCCGTAGGCGAGAAGCCACCAACCTCACTGCCGTGCCCGCTAGCGAGATAACCACCGCACTCAGCCACCCCGTTCATCCTGCGTGCCCGCCTCAGGAGGGAGGCTCTCGAAAGACCCGCGAAGCCCTCGTCCCCCGCCCTCCCCGAACCGCGCTCGCGCCAGCCAAACCCAACGTAAAGCGCAAACGGAAATCCGCTTATCAGCTAGAAATCCGCTGTGAGCCAACGCACGCGCAGCGTCAATTCCTCGAACACCAGCCCGTCCTCCTGATAAACTCACCTCAAATGCCCATCTACGAATACTTCTGCGAAAAAGACGACAAAGTCTTCGAAGCCATCTCCTCCATCTCCGCCCGCGACAACGACGTCAAATGCCCCAGGTGCGGCCGCCCCGCAGAGCGCATCATGCCCACCACCTTCGCCACCATGTCGCGAGTCAAAGGCCTCGTCGAGCGCGTCCCCTTCCATCACGCAGACGTCCGCACCGAAAAGCGAAAAGTCACTATCGCCCCCGTAAAACCAAAGGCCGAAAAGCCCCGTAAATCCAAAGCAAAGACCAGCACCAAGGCCAAAGCAAAGAAGACCAAGAAGAGGTAAGACCGATGCCGATCTACGAGTTCTACTGCTCCCACTGTCACGGAATCTTCGAAGAGATGCGCCAGATGCGCGAAGCTTCCCTCCCGGCCGACTGCCCCGAGTGCAGCCGCGAAGTCCCCCGCATCATGTCCACCTTCCAGGGCTTCGTCTTCCGCGACGGCTACCCCCGTCGTCTCCCGGACAAAGGCACCTACTGGCACATGGGTCGGGAAGTGAAAAAGCTCGCCACCGTCATGAAGGACAACACCCACCCTGAACTCGCCGAGCCCAAGCCGCGTCCCCGTCAGCTAAAGGGCGACGCCAAGGCAAACATCGACCGCCGCCTCGCTGACCGCGAGGACATGCTCTACAAAGACCGCTGGGGCGTCCAGAAGGACGGCCGTCGCGCCATGAAGGCAAAGGTTGTGAAGCCCGAGCGCAAGGTCATCACCAAGTAAGCTCCCGGCTAAAGCGGAATCGGCTCGCATCCGTCCGGCAACTGGATAACCGGCGTCGTGTCCGCGATGTGCAGCAGTATCAGCAGCGGGTCCTGCCCATCGCCCTCCACCTGCGCGTTGCAGTTGATGTCCAGCGTCGAGTCGGAGAACGGACACCCACCGATATCGCCCAGCGGCAGACCTGTCGCAGCCCGCAAGCTTCTTAGCGCGTCCGGCACATCAATCGATCCTTCGCAGTCCAGGTCGCCCTTCAGCGGCCCGCTGCGAACCGTGATCGTCTTCGGAAACTCCCCGCCACATGGTTCCGTCAGCGTGATCGTCGCATCGCCAGCGTGGTCCGCAATCACGCCGACCCGCAACTGTGAGTTGCTGATCCGCCCGGCCAGCTGAGTCCCGGTTTGATCGCCGATCCGGATCGTCCCATTGTCCGTCCCCACCACGAACGGGCCTAACTTTAACGTCGATCCGGGCCCATCGTGGATCTGCCACGCCCGGTCCTCCGTCGTGAACACGAACACCAACGCGTTCTCCACGCCAACCGCGGCCGCTGGTTGCGCCACCTCCGTCGCCTCGATCTGGCTGATCCACTGCACGAAGTCCACCGTCCCGCGCGCCGGTGCCCCATCGAAGATCTTGTCGCCCGTACCGCCGGGGTTAGTCTCGTGCGTCGGCCCCGTCACGCTGCCCCACCAGTTGCCCTCTGCATCGATAACCGCATTCGGCGAATTGATGTCGAGCCCGCCGTTGTCGTTGCCGCAAATAATGTTCTGATGGATGCCGAACGGCCCGCCCGGATTCGCCCTGTCCAGCAATATCCCGTTGTTAGTGTTGTCCTTGACCACCGAGTCGATTACCGAAAGCGCTGGAATCGTCCCGCCAACCTTGCCCTCGGCGAAGATACCGTTCAGGCCGTTCTGACTGAACGTCCCTTGCGCGATGTCCGACTGAAACTCCGAAGAGATGTGTATTCCGTTCCCGGTGTTGCTCTCTGCCACGAAGTTCGATCCGTCGAAGCGGCCGTTGCTCTGCGTGAAGCCGTCGCCACCGTTGCCAGACGCCTGCGTCATCGCGATCGTGCTCGGACCCACCAGCTCGAAACCGGTGCCGCCGTTGGCGCTGCCTGTGCTATTCGTGATCGTGATCGGATCGCCCGTCAGGACCGCGCCGCCGTGCGTATTGCTGGTCAAGCCAACGTCGTCAATCGTGATCCCGCCCTCAGCCTCAACGTCTAGCCCGTCGTCTCCATTGCTCTCCGCCTCAACGTCGCTGATCATCGCGCTGCCTGCGTGGATCGTCAGCCCGTCGCCAAACCCGGGCAGCAGGTTCCCGTTCGCCGTCACACTCGTCACTGTGACGGTGAACCCCTCAGCGTAGATTCCGCGGTGTCCGTTGTTGTTCGTCGTCAGGTGCGACAGCGTGACGTTCCCGCTGTCCTGTGCCTTCACTTCAATCCCGTCGTCGTCCGCATCGCTCGACGTCACGTTCCTCACCGTGATCGAGGCCGCGCCCGTCGTCGAGATGAAGATGCCGTCGTTCCCGCCGTCGCCGCCCTCCTGGTTGATCACGAACCCGTCGATCGTCACGTTCTGTCCGAAGTCCTCCGCGCTGATCGGCTTCTCGCCGTGTATCGTTGGCGGTGTCAGCGAAGGCGTCTCGTTCGCCGTCCCCACGCCAATCAGCGTGATGTCGCCCAGCATGCCGTCCGGCGTCTCCGACCCCATCGTTGTCAGGTCAATGCTCTCGTTGTACGTCCCCGGGAACACCCGCACCTCTACCGCCTCCGGGCCGCCCACGTTGTTCACCGCTCCCTGTATCGACGTAAAGCACGGGACGAGGTTCGCGCAGTCGCCGCCCGGGTCAGCGTAAGCAACCGAGGCCCCGGCGCGAGCCGGTCCTGCCGTCGCCAGCGCGCACAGAAGCGCTGCCAGCATGAGCGTGCCGATAGTGAGAGTGCGGTGAGTGCGTGCCATGCGGGGAGTCCTTAGCGTGCAGAGGTGTGGTTCTGGCGATCATAGCCGCCACCCAGCAAGCGGTCAACGCCGCAGCCACCGTTGCTAGCGCTGTTCGGTGAGCTTCAACCAGGCCGCAATGGCGCTACTCAACTCCCTGTCCGCGTCTTTGCATAGCGCTTTCGCCAACAGGCTACTGACCATATCAATTGGAAACGCTGGCCCTAGCGATTCCGCATAGCGCAAGTGCGCTGCTGCTGCCGTTTGCCTCAACTCGCTCACTCGCACGTAAGCTTGATCGCTTGTCACGCGCGAAGCATAGCAGCGGGCCACCGCCAGCAGTCGAGTCATATGACTACATATGGGGTACTCGCGCCAGCTACTTCGGCGAGTCCAGCGAAGCCTGCGCCCCCGCGTCCCAGTTCGCCTTCGTGCCCGTGACCCGCGCCACCGATCGCAGCAGGCTCTCCGGATCAAACGGCTTCCCCAGGATCAGCACGTTCTTCATCCCGCTCAGCTGCTCTGAGCGCTCCTGCACCCGTTCCGCATCGGACGACGCCAGGATGATCGGTATGTGCCGCGTCTTCTCATCCAACCGCAGCGTCTGCACCAGCTCCCAACCCTCATCGCGAGTCTGCAGCCACGTATCGACGATAATGACGTCTGGCTGCAAACGAGTGATTGCGCCGTGCGCGTCGTCCGCTGCTGAGTGCACCGTTGTCGCGTACCCCTCGCCCGTCAGGATCTGTTCCATCAACCGCAGGAACGTGGCCTGGTGGTTTACGACCGCGACGCGTATCTGCTTCTCTGTCACCTTTGTCACTCCTCTGGACAAAGGCGGCACCCGGATGCGCTGAAATGGCGGCTGGGGCCTCTGCCTGTTCTATCGTCGCGTTTCTTCCACTATACGGGGCGCCAGTCGCCAGGCAGTCGGAAAGCGATATCGTTTCTTTAAGCCGCGAAGTATTACGCTAGTACTACGGCCCCGGACACCCGTCCGGCAGCGAGAGCGTCAGTCCAGCCTGCTTCAGCAGCGTGTCTAGCGCATCCGTCGCATCCACGAGCCCATCGCAGTTCACATCGCCCTTCACGTGCTCGCCCTCCGTCTGGCCGATCGGCGTGCACGCCTCAGTGCTCGTCTGCGGTGCGTTCGGGTCCGAGGCAAACGCCAGCAGGTTGACCGTGTCGCGCGGCGTCAGCGAGCCATCGCAGTTCGTATCCCCAATCCCGGACGTATTCGGCGTAGGCACCGGCGTCGCGCTCGGCTCCGGCGTCACCGTTGGTGTCGGAGTAGGCGTCGCCCCAACAGACGTCGGAGCCGGCGTCGCCGCGGCAGTGTGCGTCGGTGTCGCCGTAGGCGTGGGCGTCGGCGTTGCCCCAACAGACGTCGGAGCTGGTGTTGGCGAAGCGGTTGGCGAAGGCGTTGGAGTCGCCCCCACAGAAGTAGGCGCCGGTGTTGGCGACGGCGTAGGAGTCGCGGTGGGCGTAGGCGTAGCCGTCGGCACCGGCGATGCCGTCGGCGTCGGCGAGGGCGTCTTCGTCGGCGAAGGCGTCGCCGTCGGACTGTGCGTCGGGCTTGCCGTTGGCGTCGGCGAAGGCGTGTGAGTCGGGCTCGGCGTCGGTGACGGCGACTTCGTTGGGCTAGCCGTCGGCGAAGGCGATGCCGTAGGCGTCGGCGAAGCGGTTGGCGGCGTCCCTATGACGATCTTGCCTTCCATCTGGCTCTGGTGAATGCTGCACCAATAGTAGATCGCTGTGTTATCCGTGACGGGCGTATAACTATGGGACAGATTGCTGGGATTACTTATCGTAAGGTTGAAAAGAGCCCCGGTGCAGTTTGCCACAGAGAATGTACTGCTAGTACAACTCTTCACATCATGTGTCCCGCCAGCACTCGTGGTCCCGTGACTGTTATCCCACTGCCACGTAACGCTGTCACCAATGTTTATCGCTGCGGTTGCGTCGATGACACCGGTGTTACTCGTCAAATCGCAGCTGACAGACGTACTCAGACAAAAGGAGTGGTTGTACGTGTTAACGGTCTGACTGGTTGCCTCGACTGAGGTGTCGCTCCGAGTAAAGAGGAAGGCGCTAATACTAAGCACGGCCAGTAGGCCGAGCGAAGCGATCAAGACGCGCGGAGACGCACTCATTGTTCTCTAATACGATCCCCCAGCGCCCCTAGATTCGCCCACCCGGGCCTTTCCACAACCCTACGCCGAAGACGACTGCCGATCGTCATCGCACACGTGTAGCGTCTCCTCGTACTCCGGTGCGTCAAACACCTCCAGGCAATTGCGGCACACGTAATGCCGCACCTTCGTCCCGTCCGGCTGGACCGACTCTGCCACGTAATCTGCGCTTCCCGGCGGGACGGCTGCGCCCTCCGCGGAAATCTTCACTTCCAAGAGTACCCCTGTCGCTAGTACGGCCTGGCTGGCAGCGAAATGTTAATGTTGCGCTCCCAGCCGGCGCAAGAGTTAGCGAGAAAACAGGAAGAAACCCGGGCGATCCGCGAGCCTGAGAGATTGTTATCGGTGCAATTCCGCGAGAGCGACTCTAAGCGCCGGTCGGCGCTGGCGATGGCGTCGGCGACGGCGAAGGGGTGGGCGACGGCGTTGCCGTCGGCGTCGGTGAAGGCGTCGGTGAAGGTGTCGGCGACGGCGTCGGCGAAGGGGTCGGAGACGGCGTTGCAGTTGGCGAAGGCGTTGCTGTCGGCGTTGGAGTTGCCGTCGGCCCAGGTGTCGGTGATGCCGTTGGCGCAGCCGTTGCCGTCGGCGTCGGCGTCGCGGTTGGCGTTGCCGCAGCTGTCGTCGTTCCGGTCGAGGCCGGGGTCGCAGTCCCCGTCCCCGTAGGAGTCGGCGAACCCGTCGGTGTGGACGTCAACGCGGCCGTAGTACCGCTGGGCGAGGTGGTTGGAGTCGGAGTGATGGTTCCCGTAACTGTTGGCACCGAACTCGGCGTGGCCGTCTCACACAACGGCGACACGACCGGCGTGTCACTCGGATCCGGCGTCGTCCCGGAGCTGCACTCGCACGTCGCCCTAACTCCGGACACGCCGCGCAGAATCGCCAGCGCATCCAGCACATCGCTGATCCCGTCGCAGTTCGCATCGTCCGGTGCAAACTCCCCGGACTGAGTCGGGCACGTCGCAGGCGTCGCTACCCCGCCGCCTCGCGCCAGCACATACAGCGCATCGCTCACCCCGAAGATCCCGTCGCAATTGGCATCCCCCGGCGACCCCACGTCCACCGGCACCCCGGGCGTCGGCGTCGGTGAGGGACTCGGCGTCGGCGAAGGCGTAGCGGTCGGCGTAGGAGTCGGCGTAGGAGTCGGCGTCGGCGATGGACTAAACGTAGGAGTCGGAGACGGCGATTCGATATCACCGAGCACAACGTCACCTACGAGCGCACCGGTCAACCCGCTCGTCGAGTCCGTCAGCGATCCGCCATCAAACGTCCACTCGGCCACTAGGCCAGACGCGTGCGGGTTCACGTCGCCCATGCCATCCGCGATCTCCTGCGGCGTTCGCGCCACGTTCCAGATCCGCACGTCATCTATCCGCCCAAACGGCGAGAAGTTCCAGTCCACATCGTTGCCAATTCGCAGTGGGGCAGACGTGTCCGCCACCGGTCCCACCGGGTCGTCCGCCTCCGTGATCACCTGTCCATCCTGCAGGTTTCGCCGCGTCGTCCCGTCATACGTCATCGCAATGTGGGTCCACGTATCCAGCGGTATCTGCGGGATGTTCGCGTAATAGTTGACGCCGTTGACATAAGAGTCCATCACATCGCCGCCGCACGCCAGATCCAACCCAAACCCTTCGAACAGACCCTTCGCCACCACCACCGGACAGTCCGTCTCGCCCCCATGCCCAACGTAAGAGTTGAGATAGACCCACGCCTCCACCGTAATCGCGTCGGAGCCGTTCAGAACGTCGCTGTCCGGCACCTCCATGTACCCGCTGCTTGGGCCAGTGAAGTCCAGGTAGCCGCCCTCATGCTGCGCGTGCGTCTCCGCCGGCGCCAGCAACAAAGCCAGCATCGCCAGCGCAACAACGCCAACGGCGAGCGTGATATATCGGGGAACGCGGGCGGGCATACGCATCAACAGCCTCCTCCAGGTGCGCCTTCCAACTTAGGCGAGCGCGCGCAACCCCGTCAAGAAAACCATTCTTTTACCGGGGGTCAGGCTTTAGCCTGACCTATACCCAGTCGCGGCGCCTCGTGGTCAACCAATGCCCTGGCTAGAACGTCGGCAGTGACGTCCCCACCGCGGCGCAACTCACTTGCGCATTCGGCAAGTCCGCCATGTACCGCAGCAACGGCACGACGTCCGACACGTCCGGGACCCCGTCGCAGTCCAGGTCAGTCGCATACGGCGCCGGCAAATCCGTCCCGAAGTCCAGCGGACCTACCGCCGTGCCGTCGTGGTTCCCGATCGCATCCGTCACGTCGTTCATCCGGTACAGAGCCACCAGGTCCGGCGTCGAATCAACGACTCCGTTCGCCGCGTCCTCGGCGATCTGCTCTTCCGTCAAGAGCGCGTGGAAGATGCGCACCTCATCGAACGCCGCGTTCGGCCGGTAGTCGTAGTCAGGATCGCTGCCGATGTACAGCGGGTTCGTGTTCTGCCCGAGACCGCTATACCCATCGGCCTCGCTGTCCAACACCCCGTCGATGTAAAACTTGATGAACGTCCCATCAGACACCACAGCGATGTCGTGGAATCCGTTTAGCGGCACCAGCCCTTCGCTGTCTGCGTCGTCTCCGCCGCCTGGATAGAAGCGGATGCGGCCGTTGCAAACGCCCAGCCAGTACCCACTCTGGTAGCCGTTCCCCAGCAGGCTCGGGCAACTGTCCCCGCTGTGCGCGTAGTACGAGGACATGTCCAGCCGCACCTCGATCGAGATCATGTCCGTCGGGTTCAGGTCCGAGCTGTACGGCACTGACATATACCCGCTCCCCGGTGTGCCAAAGTTCAGCCAGCTCTCCGGCTCTCCCGCCGGCAGCGCCAGCGGCTCCCCCGCGCAGGTGAAGGGGTAGAGGTCCAGCCCTTGGTCCGACTGCAGGTAAGCCAGCGCGTCCAGCCCGTCGATGTTCCCGTCGCAGTTCACATCCCCCCGCAAGAACGGCCCCGGGAACGGCGTCGGCGTTGGCGTCTCCGATCCGACTGGCGTCTCCGTAGGAGTCGCCGTCGGCGTCTCGCTACCGCTGGGCGTCTCCGTCGGCGTCGCCGTCGCCGTCGCCGTGTCGCTTCCTGACGGCGTCTCCGTAGGCGTAACAGTTGGCGTCGCCGTGGGCGTTGGCGACAGCGTCTCCAGCGGCGTCGAAATGATCTCCAGATCACCCATCGTGAACCCGTCGTGCCCGTTCCCCGTGTTGTCCTCGCCTGTCCCGTTCGTGAAGTTCCACGCTCCCACCAGCCCGTCGCCTGCGGTCAGAGCCGTGTTCATGTTGTCGTGAAGCTGTGTCTGAGAGCGCACATAGTTCCAGATCCGCACCTCGTCTATCGCCCCATCAGGCGTCTCGTCCCAGTCTGCGTCGTGCCCAATTTCCAACGGCGAGTTCGTATCCAGCGGCACAAACGCCGTGTCCGTTCGTGACGCGTCCAGCACGCCGTTGACGTAAAGCTTGATGTTGCTCCCGTCGTACGTCGCTGCGATGTGTGTCCATTCGTTAAACGGAATGATGGTGGACCCGTCTAGATGTGTCGCCGGCTGTGATGCGTACCACCGGGCAACAAGACCAGACCCTGGGTCACATATGAATAGTCCATACTCCTGGTGATACCCCTTCCCTACAATCGCCGGACACGTACCGAATGGGAACGCCGACCCCGATCGGACATACACCCACGCCTCAACCGTGATCTCCGCCGGGCTCAATGCCGGGCTGTCCGGCACCTCGATCCAGCCCGCGTTCGGCCCCGGGAAGTTTAAGTAATTGCCCGCATGCGCCTCCGCTCGTTCACTTCCGCCAACCACCGCCACGAGCAAGACAAGCACCACCGCCACAACCGAACCAATAGCCAAAACAAGCCGAGAGTGCCCAGAGTGAGTCATAGCGTGCCCCCAAACCCTAAATCTTGTGCCTGACGATAGGCGCGCACCGCTCGTCAGTCAACGCAAAACGGAAGCTGCCAACATAGCCGCCCCCCCCGTGGTTCGTTACGTCTTTGTTTCGCCGAGCCCGCGCCTACGGAATCGCC
>JBDTOK010000086.1:0-11203 GCA_039933275.1 Chloroflexota bacterium
AAGAGATAGATGAGGAACGAGTTGGTGCCGACCTGGTTCGGGGTGATGCTGAGCTGGACATCAATGTCACCGGCGGTCTGGATGGCGTCGAAGCCGGCCGCTTCGTTGGCAGTGGCGATGTTGGCTTCGGCGGCTTCTTGTTGGCGCGCGGTCGGGTACTGCACCAGCGCGGCGGCAACGAGCAGAACGCCGATAGCGAGCGCGAGCTCGATGCGGACCATGCGCCAGAGGAGTGTTCGCTCCCGCGCGACGGATTGCTGTTCGTGGACCGATGCGTCGGAGGTGAGTCGAGGTCGTAGGTAGAAGGCGTTGACGGCGGCGACAAGCAGGAGGATCGACATCAGGCCGAGCTTCGCGAGAAGCACATTGCCGTAGACGGTGTCGAAGATGGCGCTGAGGCTGGGCAGTTGGGAGAGCGCGCTGAGCGAGCCGCTGGCCAGCAACACAGCCACGCTGGTGGCGGCGAACGGCGAGAAGCGACGCAGATGGCCGAGGATTAGCTCGTCGCGTTCGGCGGCCGGTTTGGGGCGAACCCAGAAGAGGAAGAGGCCAAGCTGCACGAGCATCCCGACCCAAACGGCGCTGGCGAGGAGGTGACAGAAGTCGACGGCGACGGCCCAGAAGGAGCCGTTGATAGATGCGCCGTGACTGACCATGGCGACGGCGAGCAGGAAGAGCCCGCCACCGACGAATGTGGCGCAGAGCAGCGCTTCGTTGATGGCGTCAGTGCGCGGGCGAAGCTGGTAAACAGCGAACGCGACGACCATCGCGGCGAGCAGAGCCTGGCGCTGTAGCCAGTGGTCGCCCCAGCCGGTGCTGATGGCATCGCCGATCGAGCCGAGACCGCCGAGCTTGTCGGCTTGCAGGAGCAACTCTGCGAGCGCGGTGACAGCGAGCAACGCGAGGCCGGGCCAAACGGCCCACGCGAGGTGACGTCGGCGGCGCGCGAGCGATTCGTCCTTCAGTGGCGAGGACAGGCTGCGTGAGGCGGGGCCGGCGACGGCGAGTGCGAAGCCAAGGCCGCCGACGAGGAGGACTGCGCCGAGAAGGTTGATCCACTTAGTGATGACGTCGAGCGGCTTGACGGAGGTGAGGGAGAAGCCCGTGCCGCTATCGGCGGACGGACGCGGGCCCGTGGGGTCGGTGCCATCGGGATTGAGGATGGTGAAGGGGAACGAGCCTTTGAGGATGTGGCCGTCCAGGTTGGAGAGCGTTTGCCACTGGACGGCGTAGAAGCCGGGGTCGAGCTTATCGACGCCGATCGACATCTGGTTTGGGTCGGGGCCGAACGTTGTCTCGCCGGTGTCGACCCGCTTGCTGTCGCCGCCGAAGACCTGCATTGAAGAAAGTTGCGAGTCGAGCGCCTCACTGTAGAAGGCGGTGACCGCGGTTGGGGAATCCGCCAGGCGGGCGTTGACGGCGGGGTCGGAGCGTACGAGCGCGGCGTGGGCGTTCACGTCGGCGGCGGCGCTGCCTACGCCCTGGGCCCAGACAAGGCTAGCGAGGACGAGCGAGGCCAACAGGAGAAACGGCCTTCGAGCGCGAACGTTGGGTAGGCGATTCACGATTAGTGGATAATACAGCGCCGTCACGTTCGTGGCTCTATTGAGACCTCGATAAAAGTTGACGGGGCTCGGGGGCAAGCGCAGACTGATCTGAACCGATACGCTGCGTGTCAGCCTCGGCAAGAGGGGTGGACCGAGGCCGAGAGGTCTCGGTTTCTAAGTTTGGGAGTACGCTATGCGACGGCTCTACATCGTTGGCATTATCGCTGGACTGTTGGTGGTGCTTGGTCTCGCCGGAAACGGTGGGTTCGAGTCGCCGAAGAGCGCGGAAGCCACCCAGACGACCGTCACGTGGATGTACCCGGCCAGCGGCGGTGCAGGCATCCAGGCAGCGCCCAACACGGCGACGACGACGAGTGTGCTAACGACTGCGGCCTGCGCCAATTGCTACATCACGAGCATCGTCCCCGACCTTGTGTACCAGAACGACCCCGATCCGATTAACCACCCGAACGGGGCGAGCGCCAACTTCAACAACAGCAGCCTGGCGAACGCATGGATGCACCACATGGTCGTGGTCGACACGTGCGCGCCGAACTACCGGATCTTCTCGTCTGGCAACGAGCGCTCGACCGTGTCACTGCCGGCCGGCTACGGCTACTTCGAAGGAAACTGCGGCGGCTGGTTCATCAACTACCACATTCACAACAGCAGCAACGCGACACGAGGCGTCGCGCTGAAACTGGTCGTCACGTACCGGACGGGCGAGACGCTTTCGCCGGTGACACCGATCTGGCTGGATATGTCGAACAGCGGCGCATCTGAATACACGATCCCCGAAGGTTACAGCGACATACACACCGGCAGCGGAGCCTCCGGCATCGCGCCGGACTACGTCTCGGCGGTGCAGGGCCAGCTCGTGGCGATCGGCGGGCACGTGCATGACTATGGAATCAGCACCTCGGCGTTCAACAACCGTCTAAACGACTACATCTGCACTTCAACCAGCGGGTATGGCGCCGGCTCGCGGTACTTGCCGACCGGCGGCGCGGGGACGGCAGGACACCCTGCCGCCGGCAACTCGCTGACGCTGAACCAGGCTTACCACGAATCCGGTGGTGTGCCGGACGACCGGTACCACATTCAGCAGATGACTGCGTGCGCGCCAACGGCCGCACAGTCGATCATCTGTAACGGCGACGTCATCAGATTGCACACGCAGTACAACAATGGGTCAGGCTTTCCGATCTTCGATGCGATGGGGATCATCCTGGGCTACGTTGCGACTAACCAGCCGGACACGAACAGCAACGGCACGATCGACGCCTGCGAGGACACGGACAGCGACGGAGTGCTCAACAGCGCCGACAACTGCCCGTTCTGGGTGAACGCCAACCAGGTGATGCCAACGTGGACGATACCGGCGGGCGACAGCGACTGCGATGGGTTCGCAGACAGTGTGGCTACTGGGGGCCGAGCGGCTGAGTCGTTTGTGGGGACGGTTGCGACACAGCATTGCGCAGCCAGCGCCGCGGCCAATAACGAGCCGCTGCCGGACGCCTGGCCAGTAGACTTTAACGACGATCAGTTGGTGAACGTGCAGGACATGTTGAAATTGGCTCCAGTGTTTGGCTCGCATTCACCGACACCACCCTACACTGCACGGTTTGATTTGACCGGGGATGGCGTAATCAGCGTGCCGGACATCCTGAAGATCGCGCCATTCTTTGGAAACCGCTGCGCGTAGACGAACGGCACTCGCGCGAGTTTGGTCGCGTGGGTCAGGACAGGCGTGGCGTTCGGATTCGCGAGGCTGGCTGGTAGTTGGGGCCAGCGGTTTTGTCGACGTGATCGAGGAGAAGGCGGCAAGGCGGCTCGAAGCGCTCAGCGAATTCGATGGAGCGTGCTTCGCCGAGAAGCTGCCAGGGGAGGGTTGTGAGGCGGTCGGTATCGTCTTCGATTTGCTGGCGCAGGGCGATACCGTCGGCGGTCACCTTGCGGTCGCTGGCGAGACCTTTGCCGGTGAGCGATGCCCAACCAGCGGCGATATCCGAATGCGACGTCCCACGCGACATGGCCAGCCAGTCGCCTTCATAGCCGAGCCAGGCGTTGTGGAGGATCGAGGCTTCGGGGGAGGTCAGGCCAGCAGCAACGAGGAGCGCCCAATGCGTGTCGCCGCGCCATTCTCGGAGGCAGTTGACGGCGTGCCAGCCGGAAAGCAGCGGATCGGCGGGGCGGGGCATCGCAAGGTGCGCGCCGAAGAACACGCGCCCGATGACGGGCAGCTGGGCAACGACAGCCCAAAGCTCGGGGCCGAAGTCGATCAACGGTTCGACGATGTCCGGCGCGAGTGTCCGCAGGCCCTCGACGACGGCCTGGTCGCGGGCGCCCCACATCTCGCGGAAACGCTCGGGCGTCTGCAGTAGCTGGAAGGCGGTGCGGATGCCGACGGCGCTGATCGATCCGAGGGCGGCGATAACGGCGTCTGGGCCGGCGGCAGCGAGCGGTGCACAACGGGCTGCGATGTAGCCGACTGGCCCGGAGGATTGCTCGGGCAGGCCGGCGGCGCGGTAGCGGGTGATTGCACCGGGATCCCAGAAGATCCATCCGATGGTGGTTTGGACTGATCTCGCGTTGCGCTGGGTGATCGCGAACCAATCGATGGGGGCGTGTTCGTTCACGACGGAAGCATAGCAGGGAGGGTCGGAGAGCCGAAGATCAGCTGACGACTTCGATGCTATCCCTGGTGCCGTAGACGGTCCACCACGGCGTGGCGCCGGTCGCAAGGATCGCGTTGCGGGCGATGATCTCGCGGACGCCCTGGTCAGCGAGCCATGCGGTGAAGGCGGCGGGGCCACCGGAGACGAAGGCCGGGACGCCAGCCTGCCAGCCCGCGCGGCCACAAAGGACGCCGGAGAAATTGGTTCCAGCTTCGGCGGCCAGTTCGAGGGTTTCGACGAAGACTTCGTCGGAGACACCGGCGCTAAGATAGATGAACGGCTTGCTGGCGGCGTCGGCAGCCTCGCGAAAAAGGCGCATCGCGTCAGAGCGACTGTAGGCGGCGGCGCCACCGAAGGCGCGCGTGCCCTCAACGAAGGTCAGGTTCACCGGCACCTCGACTTTCAGGACGTCGACGGCGTATTTAGGTTGGCTGCACTCACGCATCGACCGAGTCACGTGATCCGGCTTCGCCCGCGCATACTCGATGGTCTGCGGGTCGCCGGCTGCCTCGTCGTATGTGACCAGCTCGAGGAAGAAAGCTGCGTCGTACTGCACGCATTCGGCGCCGACTTGCTCAACAAAGGCATGCTTGATGGCGTTGGTCTCAGGTTTGCCGGCGGGGTTGTAGTAGAGGAGAATCTTGATCGCGTCGGCGCCCGCCTGCTTGAGTTTTTCGACGCTCCAGTCGGGTAAGAGTCGCGGCAGGCGGCCCGTAACGGCGGGATCGAAGCCGCTCATCTCGTACGAGAGGAGGACACCAGCGTTCGGATTCTTGTGCGGGATGGCGGGTAGGCCGTACTCGGGATCGAGGAGAATGCCGCTGGCGTACTTCGTCAGCACTTCGGTGACGGCGATCTTGAACTGCGTCAGGTCAATGGGGGTCGTCTTGTAGTCACCGCCGTGCGCTTTGGCGATCGCTTTGATCAGCCACTCGCGCTGGTCGACGGCGACGGCGGAGATGACACCGTGCTCGTAGGCAAGGGCGGTGAGCCCGCCGAACTTGCCCCTAGTGATCTGCATCGGCGTCCCCTGCGGCAGCGGTAGCAAGAACGGGCAGCTCGATGTCGAGCAGGTCGGCGATGTGCTCCACGGTGACGTCGGCAGGCGGATACTTTTCGGTGTTTGCGGGATCGTGGGCGTAGTGGCCCTGGCGCGGGAAAACTGTGGTTACTCGAGAGCCCCAGGCCTCCTTCATGGGCGTGAGGATGCCGGGCTTGTCGTCGATGAGGACGTAGTGCTGGGCGGGATAGCGGGCTTCGATATCGGCAAGCTCTCGGTCCTTGTGCAGGTAGATGACGACGCGTCCTTCGACTGCCGCGGACAGGCCGGAGCGGTGGATCTTGCGCGGCTGGAAGACGGCGTCGCCGTCCGAGACGATGACGGTTGGGCCAGAGCGAGATACGTGAGAGAGTAAATCAAGGACACCCGGATAGAGCCGGTCAGCAAACGGGTAGTCGAGCAGGAACGAGAAGAGGCCCAGCGGGCGCTGGTCGTGGATGTCCTCCAGGCGTAGACGCTGGAGAGCGGCGAGGTAGTCGGCGTAACCGAGCTCCGCGCGTAGCTGTTCGTAGATAGCCCAGTAGCGCGCCTCTCGCTCCGTTCCCAACTTCCACTCCAGGTTGTGGCGCAGGTCAAGCTCGAACCGATCGTTGTCGAGCAGGGTGTTATCGACGTCGAACAAGAAGACGACTGGGTGCATACTGCGATGTTACTACCGCAACGTTAATGCGCCGGGTTCGTGTTGCCAGCGTCAGGAGGACGTTGGGAAGCAGCCGGACTCGATCGTCGGGCAGAGGCCGGCGAGGAAGCGAAGCAGAGCGAGGGCGTCAGCGATGGAGCCGTAGCCGCCGCAAAGAGGCTGGGCGTCGCCGCAGTGGCTTTCAACCGCACCGGTTGCGATGCGTAAGGCCTCAGTCGCGTCCGGCATCGATATATAGCCGTCGCAGTTTATGTCACCGGAGCAGAAGCCGCTGCTGTTCGCGGTCGTTTCGCAGAGGACGGGCGTGGGTGTCGGCGGGACCGGCGTCGGGGTTGCGGTTGGCGTCGGCGGGCACTGACAGCCGCAAGTGCACGGCGTCGGCGTGGGCGTTGGCACTGGCGTGGGGGTGTGCGAGGCGCAGATGCAGGGGCAGGCGCAGGTTGGGGTTGCCGTTGGCGTGTGTGAGGTGCCGTTGGTCGCCGTTGGAGTTGGTGTGTGTGAGCCGCCGTCGGTTGCGGTCGGTGTTGGCGTGGCGGTGTGCGAGCCCGTTGGGGTTGGCGTGAAGTGAGGCGTCGACGTGTCGCCGATCACGGTGGGGGTGACGGTGTGTGGCGTCGGCGTCGGTGTGTGCGTTGGCGTTGAGGTGGGCGTCTTCGACGGCGTCGCAGTGGGCGTATGTGTTGGCGTAGGCGTAGGCGACGGCGTTGGCGTGGGTGTGATGAGCTGCGGGAAGTTCTTGTGGACGTTGTCGGAGTTGCTGGCCGGACCGCCGACTACAGGTGGGAGGCACCATGGCGCCGGACAGGACTGCTGGCTGCCGAGGTTTGTCTCGTTGACGGGCGGCAGCGGCAGGACATCGGCCTGGATCTCGTAGGCGTTGTTTATCGGACCCGGCACGTAGCAGATGAGGTCGTAGGAGCGCTGGAAGTTGATCGTCTGGTTGACGTTTACGCTGGGAAACGTGATCTCAATCTGCGAGTAGAGGGTCTCGTTGGTGCCATCGTTGTCTTCGTCAGTGACGAATTCGTTGTAGTCGTCGCCTGGCAAGTCGATGAGCCGCACTTCGCAGACGCCGAGCCGAGAGACGGCGAGAAGGTTGAAGTGCACATCGGCGACGTTAGGGCCGTAGTTGGTGACGCTGATGTTCATGACGTGCGTCGTGGTCTGGCCGGGCGCCTGGGCAATTTCCTCTTCCTTAACCAGCTTCACGCCGATGTCGGTGCCCTTAGTGACGGTGACCTGCACGTGGTTCTCCGCCTGGTTGTTCGTGGGGTTCGGGTCGTTGGTTGTTGACTCGCTGGTGACGTTGGCGATGATCTGCAGACAGTTGTTGACCGGCGTGCAACCGTAGTTACCAACGTTTGCGCACGTGACGCTGTACTGGGCTGACAGCGTGCCCGCACCGACGTTTGAAAGAGTGACCTGCGATATCTGCGTTTGCAGTGTGATGGTCGGGTGCGGGTCGTTGGGGTTCACCCACTTCGGGTGGCAGGCGACCGGGCCAGAGATGCTGAGCTTGAGGTCAGTGTCGGCGGGACCGGTTGTGGTTATCGTGACCGTCTCGATTGTGGCGTCGCCGGTGAGGACGTAGTCGCCGCTGGGATTGTTGTCACCGATCGACTCGTCCTTGGTGATGATGACCGAAGGATCGGTCTGGGCCGGAGTCGCTGAGGAGCTCTGGGTACCAACAAATAGGCCCGCACCAACGATAGCGACGAGCAGGAGCAGGATGCCCAACTTATGCCTGAGGTAAAACGTAATTGCCCCCCGCGAATGCGCCTTGAACAACGCTTGATAAGACTATCACCTACTAAAGGTCGTCAACGACCAGAAAATTACATGATTCCAACCTGATATAGCTCTGCAAGAGGAACCCGGAAAGGAAATGAGTGTACAAGAGCTACTCCAAGTAGCCATATTGGTGTTAATTGGGCGTGGATGCCCGTCCGGGCGGTTTAGACGCCGTCGCGGCGGAAGCGGAGGACGAGGGTGGCGGCCCGGGGCTCGACCGTGAGGGCGAGGCCGGATTCGTCGGCGGAGCGCTGGGCGAAGGCGATGAGGCCGGCGTCGCCGCGGGTGGAGGGGGTGGTGAGAACGGCGGCAGTGAGCGGCGAGTGGGTGAGCATGTCGCAGGCGGCGGTGATCTCGATGAGGGGCTGGTTAGAGCGAGCCGGGGCTCGCAGGGCTGCTGGGATCCTCTGTGTAACCATCACCTATATAGTCGTGCCGGGGGGCTCAATACGGTGTCAACGGGCTGAGGTTTGCGCTCAACGAAAGGTCAACATATTTGCGCCGTGGCTGGGCGGTGGCTCTTTGATTGCCGCGGAACTGCGCGGATTTTTCGCGGATTATTTTTGGCTGGATACGGTGGCCAGCTTTGGCTGATTGCGAAGTTGGGTGAATCGGGCAAGACTTTAGGGCATGGCTAAGAAGAAGCAGGAAGTGCTGGAGGTGGCCGGGCGCGAGGTGGTGATCACTAACCCGGACAAGGTGTACTTCCCCGAGACGGGGTACACGAAGCTGGACCTGGCGAATTACTACGCGGCGGTGGCGGAGGGAGCGATGCGGGGGATACAGGACCGGCCTATTGTGCTGAAGCGCTATGTGAACGGCGCGGACAAAGAGCCGTTCTTCCAAAAGCGGGCGCCGGAGAACCGTCCGGAGTGGATCGAGACGGTGGAGCTGAAATTTCCATCGGGACGGACGGCGATGGAGGTAGTTGCTCGCGACGCGGCACACCTGCTTTGGACAGTGAATCTTGGGTGCATCGATCTGAACCCGCATCCGGTGCGCGCGGATGATCTCGATCACCCGGATGAGTTGCGCATCGACCTCGACCCGGGGCCTGGCGTTGAGTGGGACGACATCCGGCAGGTGGCGCTGGTGGTGCGCGAGGTGCTGGAAGACAACGATCTGCGCGGATGGCCGAAGACGTCCGGATCGCGGGGGATACACGTGAATGTGCGGATCAAGCGAGAGTGGACGTTCGACCAGGTGCGGCGATCGGCTCTGGCGGTGGCGCGGGAGGTTGAGCGGCGGGCGCCCGAGATCGCGACGAGCAAGTGGTGGAAGGAAGAGCGCCACGGCGTCTTCCTGGACTACAACCAGAACGCGAAGGACCGCACGGTGGCGTCGGCGTGGTCAGTGCGGCCGACGCCGGACGCTCGCGTTTCGATGCCGCTGGAGTGGGACGAGGTGGCGGACTGCGATCCGGCGGCGTTCACGCTGAAGACGGCGCCCCATCGCTTCGCGGAGCGGGGGGATGCGGCGGCGGGGATCGACAAGGCGGCGGGGTCGCTGGAGAAGCTGCTGGCGCTGTCGAAGGCGCAGGAAGAAGCGGGCGAGGGCGACGCGCCGTGGCCGCCGATGTATCAGAAGCAGGAAGGCGAGCCACCGCGTGTCGCGCCGTCACGCAAGAAAGGCGCTAAGCCGGCGGGGAAGAAGCCGGGCACTGGACGCAGGCAATCCACGCAGCCGCTGATCACGATTGCCAACGCCAGATATAAGGAAGACGCGCTCGAAGGACTCGAGCGGTGGAAGAAAACACACCCGAAGGCGGCGAAACTGCTGGCGGTGGACGACGTGCTGATCGACGCGATGCGCGGGCGATCGAGCACGTGGACGCGGATCCGGCTGAACTTGCGGCACGTGCCAGAGGACGAACGGCCGGCGGAGGTTGCGCCAGACCCGGACTACAATCCGTGGGCAGGCATGACCGATCCCCGAAAGAAGGAGTAGAGACATGACGTATTCGATCGTTGCGCGAGACCCGGAGACGGGGGAGCTTGGCGTCGCAGTGCAGTCGCACTACTTCTCGGTTGGTCCGATCGTGCCGTGGGTGGAGGCCGGCGTCGGCGCAGTGGCCACGCAGGCGTCGATTGACGTATCGTACGGGCCGCGCGGACTGGACCTGATGCGCGGCGGGAAAACGGCAAGCGAGGCGCTCGCAGCGTTGGTCGCAAAGGATGAGTTGTCTTCGCGGCGACAGGTGGGGATGGTGGATGCGGCGGGGAACGTGGCCACGCATACAGGCGACAAGTGCATCGCTTACGCGGGGCATCGCAGCGGGCCGGGGGTGACCGTTCAGGCGAATATGATGGAGCGCGACACCGTGCCGGACGCGATGCTAGCGGCGTACGAGTCGACATCGGGCAGCCTGGCAACGCGGATGCTGGCGGCGCTAGACGCGGCGGAGGCGGAAGGCGGCGACATTCGAGGAAAACAGTCGGCGGCGATGGTGATCTCGGAGGGAAAGAAGCACGGCGAGACGTGGCAGGGACGCCTGCTCGACTTGCGAGTAGAGGATCACCCGGAGCCGCTCATCGAACTAAGGCGTCTGGCGCAGCTGCACGAGGCGTACCGGTTGTTCTCCGCGGCCGAAGAGGCCGGTAACCGTGGAGATGCAGAGGAGGCGGCAAAACTGGGGATGCAGGGGATGCAACTGGCGCAGGGCAATGCGGAGATGGATTTTTGGGCCGCCCTGTCGATGGCGACCGGCGGCATGATGCCGATGGCAAAGGAGTTCATGGCCAGAGCCGTTGCGGTGGAACCGCGGTTGAAGGAGCTGGCGAGGCGGATGCCCGCGACGGGCCAGTTGTTGGTGACGGACGAGACGATCCGCGAACTACTGGAGGACTAACGTCCGGTACCGAACACTCGCTCCAGCTCATAGGCCGGCGTTACTTCTAGCTGATCGTAGCGGCACTCTATAGGCGGCTTGTCGGGGCGCCAGCGGACGAATTGTGCGGCGTGTCGGAACCGATCGCCCTGCATGTGGTCGTAGGCGACTTCGCAGACTCGCTCGGCGCGAAGCGGTTCCCAACTGAGGTCTTTGCCGCGATTCCAGCGGCTGCTCGCGCCGGGGAGACGCTGGCCCTTGGCGTTGGCCTCGGCCTCCGCTTCCGCCCAGGCGCGCCACGGGTGGTTCTTCAACGCATCTACTCGCAGAGGGGCGAGGTCTTCGACCAGCTGCTTGCGGACGGCGTTGGTGAAGGCGGCGGTGACGCCGACGTGGTGCAGCGTGCCGTCGTTGTCGTAAAGACCGAGGAGGAGCGAACCCACCATCGAGCCTTGGCCGTTCTTGTGCCAGCGGAAACCAGCGACGACGCAATCGGCGGTGCGCTGGTGCTTGACCTTGACCATCGTGCGCGCGTTCGGGAGGTAGGGCTCGTCGAGGCGCTTGGCCATGACGCCGTCGAGGCCTGCACCTTCGAAGCGCTTGAACCAGTCTTCGGCCAGCGCGCGATCGCGGGTCGCAGGCGAGAGGTGGACGGGCGGG
>JBDTOK010000087.1:0-11154 GCA_039933275.1 Chloroflexota bacterium
GCAAGCCGATATGTGGGACTGGTCCCGCGAGCGCCTCGCCGCCGCCGGCTACGAGCACTACGAGATCTCCAACTGGGCGCGCCCCGGCGAAGAGTGCCGTCACAACGTCGTCTACTGGCGCAACGGCGATTGGCTTGGCCTCGGGCCAGGCGCGCACTCGCACCTGGCCGGCGTGCGCTTCGCCGACGTCTATTCGCCCACGCAGTACGTCCGCAAGGTGGACGAAGCCGCGACTCTAGACCTGCCGTCCGACTCGCGCGAGATGATCCGTGCGATGCCGCAGGTCACGTTCGTCGATGAGTTGTCGCTGGAGCTGCAGATGGCTGACACCGCGATCCTCGCGCTGCGCCTGCACGACGGCCTCGACGTCGCCGATTTCGAACGCCGCTACGGTAAACCAGTCGAAGCGCAGTTCGGCGAGCAGATCGCGGAGTTCACGTCGCTGGGCTTCCTGGAGCGCGCCGACGGACGCGTGCGCCTGACAGACCGCGGCCGATACGTCGCGAACGAAGTCTTCCTGAAACTGCTGCCGGACGATTAATTCAGCCGCAGATTGACGCAGATTTTTCGCAGATTCGGCTTCGCCGACCGTGAAATAATCTGCGTTCAATCTGCGCTAATCTGCGGCTAGTTTTTTCACGCCAGCCCATGTACCTCACGCACGCGTTCCAGCAAACCGCTGACGTCCGGAGAGCGCACCTGCGGCCCGTCACCCAGCGGGTCCTGCGCGAAGGCGTTGCCCTGCAGCGCGTCGAAGCAGGCGCGCGCGGACCAGCTGATCGCGGTGTGGTCGTAGCCGCCCTCGAGGCCGAAGACGATGCGCCCATCGCACAGCTCATCTGCCAGCGACTTTAATAGCGTCGCGATGTCGTAGTAGCCGCGGCAGCTTAGCAGCTCTTGCGCCAGCGGATCAGCGAAGTGCGCATCGAAGCCGGCGGAGACGAGGATGAGCTGCGGTTGGAAGCGTCGCACCGCCGGAGCGCAGACGTCGCGGTAGGCCGCAAGGAACTCGGCGTCGCGGCAGCCGCGCGGCATCGGCACGTTGATGATGTTCCCGGCGCCGGTCTCGTCCCAGTTGCCGGTGCCCGGGTAAAACGGGTACTGGTGCGTCGAGAAGTACAGTACCCGGGGGTCCTTGTCGAAGGCGTCTTGAGTGCCGTTGCCGTGGTGCACATCGAAATCGATGATCGCTACCCGCTCTATGTCTTTTCGCTGGAGTGCGTGGGCCGCGGCTATCGCCACGTTGTCGAAGAGACAGAAGCCCATCGCGTACCCCGGCCCGGCGTGGTGCCCAGGCGGCCGCACCAGTGCAAACGCCGAGTCGACCTCCCCGCGAAGCACGGCGTCCGTCGCCGCCAGCACACCGCCCACGGAACGCAGCGCTACGTCCCACGACTTCGCGACGACGTACGTGTCCATATCGATCCAGCGCTGTGAACCGCTCTGCGCTGCCGTGCGCACTGTGTCGATCAGCGCTTCTGAGTGGATGAGCGAGAGGTCTTCTAGCGCGGCGTCTCGCGGCTCGATGCGCTGCAACTGCGCAAGCACGCCCTGCGCTTCCAAAAATCCGATGATCGCGCGTAGACGTCCGGCCGATTCGGGGTGGCCCGGCATGTCGTGCTCCAGGTAGAGGGGGTCGTAGACGTATCCGAGGCGCGGCATCGCCGGAATCGTATCAGAGCGCGGCGGAACTACGCCTGGCTGGCGGCCGTGGGCTCCGCGATCGGCTCGCCGCCCTGCGGTCGGCGCCAGAACGTGATCACGCGGAAGAACGGATCGAAGTCGCCATCTTCCCACGACACCAGGATCTGGCTCGCGATGAAGATCGAACTGTACGTGCCGGCGGTGATACCGAGCAGCAACGCGAGCAACAGCACATCGATCTGGCCGCCGCTCATCAGCAGCAGGGCGAGAATCGTCAGCAACACGGCGAACGACGTGTTGATCGAGCGTGCGAGCGTTTCGGTTAGGCTGGCGTTGACGATTTCGTCGAACTTAACGCCCGGATGCGTGGACACGTTCTCACGAATACGGTCAAATACGACAATTGTGTCGTGCACGCTGAAGCCAATAACAGTCAGTACTCCTGTGATGAACAGCGAGTTGATTTCAGTGCCGAAGATATGCCCCAGTATCGAAAATGCACCTACGACGAACACAGCGTCATGCAGTGCGGCAACGACTGCCGCGATGCCGTAGCGGTAAGACTGCGGCACGTTACGGAACGAGTACGAGATGTACACAAGAATCGCGACCGCCGCAAATAGGACAGCGATCAACGCATCCCACACGATCGAACTCGAGATGATC
The DNA here is from genome assembly GCA_039933275.1 of Chloroflexota bacterium. Lineage (GTDB taxonomy): Bacteria > Chloroflexota > Dehalococcoidia > SM23-28-2 > RBG-16-64-32 > DATKKM01. The sequence goes on from JBDTOK010000087.1 coordinate 2,311, forward strand.
GATGAGACCTGGTTGAAGTTTAGCGTCTGGAAGTTGCCTAACTTATCTCTGATCCCGGCCTCCACCGTGTCCCGCTCTGACGGCGGTGTCGGCCCAAGCGGCGGCGCCGCCGCAATGTTGAACGAGCGCGTGCGGACGATGAACTCGCCATCACCGCTCTTCTGGATGCGCGCATCGCTGAAGCCCAGGTCTTTGAACTCGTTTGTCAGCTGGTCCTGCGTAATGGCCGTGTTATCAAACTTGAGGGTGAACGTCGCGCCGCTGGAGAACTCGATGCCCGTCTCAATGTGCGGCGGAATCGCCAGCGCGATGAGGCCCGGCACGAGGAACGCAGCCGACAGCGCGAAGTAGAAGCCGCGCCGCTTGACGAAGTCGAAGGCGAAACCGCGGTGCTGGGCGTCGGCGTGGTGGTCCAGGTCGCGAGCGAAGAGCTTCGGGCGCCTCGCGAGCGGCGTGTGGACCAGCGCTCGCAGCAGCGTGCGCGTGACGGTAATCGCAGAGAAAAGGCTGATCAGCACGCCGATCGCCAGCGTAATCGCGAAGCCCTTCACAAGCTGGGCGTTGAACTGATCGCCGAACCAGTACAGGATGCCACACGTAATCAGCGTCGACATGTTGCTGTCGCGAATCGATGACCAAGCGCGATCGAATCCGTGCTCAATCGCCTGTGGCAGCGCACGACCGGCGCGCAGCTCTTCCTTCAACCGTTCGAAGACGAGGATGTTCGCATCCACCGCCATGCCCACGGATAAGACGAAGCCTGCAATTCCGGCGAGCGTAATCGTCACCGGCCCGATCAGTGGTCCGAGCTTGAAGACCATCATTACGACTGAGATGTACGTAAACAGTGAGAGCGCGGCGAGCAAGCCCGGCACGCGGTAGTAGAGGATCATGAACAGCATCACAACGATGATGCCGATGAGGCCGGCCTGCACAGCGCGGACCAGTGTCCGCTCGCCGAGCGTGGCGTCGACTTCCGTTGCCTGGATCGTGGTCAGCGGCACGGGCAGAGCGCCGGCACTGATGAGCTTGGACAGGTTCTTTGCCTCGTCCTCAGAGATGTTTTCGATCTGTACGGTTTGGCCGGTGATCTGGCTAGTGACAGCCGGAGCGCTGATCATCTGGTCATCCAGGAAGATGCCCAGCGGGTAGCCGCCGGACAAGCGTCCACTGATCTCGCTGAAAAGGTTGTTCCCTTCCCCGTTAAGGCTCAGTGCAACGATCCAGCCACTGCCCGACGAAAGCGTCGCCTGGGCTGTGGCGCCGTTCACCTGGGCGCCCGTGAGCTCGCGTTGCTGGCCGTTCACGGTACCGGTCGCCGGTTTCCAGAGGACAGTGCCTGTCTGTCCATTGCCGGCACACGACTTTATGGAATTGCCGTTGGCGTCAACGGTGTCGGTAAGGCCCGAGGTGGTGCCGGCGCCGGGCACCGTGAACGTGGTGCCATCATCAGCTTTGCAGACGACATTTCCAGTTGCGTCCCGCGTCGGTTCTTCGAAATGCAGAAGCGCCGTCCGGCCGATCAGATCGCGGGCCTGGTCCGGCGCAATGCCCGGCACCTGGATCGCGATACGGTTGCGGCCTTCGCGCGTCACCTCTGTCTCTGACACACCGAACTCGTTGACGCGGTTCTCCATCAGCGACTTCACGGCGTCCATCGCCTCGTCCGGGTCGCGGTCAGGCGGGAGCGCCGAGAGGTTCGCTTCGGTCAGAAGGTACGTGCCACCCTTGAGGTCGAGGCCCAGGCGCATGGCGTTATTGCCGACGTCCAGGATCGGGCCTTCAGGGTAACTGATCGCGTCAGGGAGATAGTTCTTCGGGTAACCGGGCCAGACGACAAGCACTGAGAACACCGTGAGCACGGCGATGAAAATCAGGAGCGGCCAGGTCGAACGGTGTCTCATCTGGTAGGTGCTTCGATCTGCGACTTGCGGCGTCGCCGGGCCGGCCGCTTGTGGTCGGCGCTGGAATCTTCTTGTGTTACGTCCGCTGAAGCGACGTAGTTCTCTTGCTCGGGTTCCGGCTCGATGTCGGGGTTAATTCGCTGGACGATGGCGCTGGCGATCGCCCGCACCTCAAACCCGCCGAGGTCAAGGATTAGCTCAGTCGGGCCGCGGTCTTCTGGCACGCGCACTTCCTTGATCCGAGCGATGAAGCCGGCCGTCGTCAGCACTTCATCGCCGACGCGCAGGCTCTGCAACTCCTTGCGCTGCTTCTTCTGGTGCTGCTGCACCGGACGCAGAAACGCGAAGTAAAAAAGCGCCGCGATTGTGGCCGGATATGCGAGCGCGAGAATCCAGAGACTACCCATTGCTCGCCTAGGTTACCGGATGGACAGGGCAAAGAGGAAGGAGCAACCGCCCTGGGCTGAAATAATCGGGCGGCCTAGTTGCGCATATCGGGGGCGAACTGGCCCTTGCTGGAGATCTCGTCCACCTTCCCCTGCCGGATGTCCACCTGGTACTGCCACTCATGAAACCCGATTGGTGGCACGCAGGCCGGGTACTTGATCGAATTGGCCGCGAAGTCATCGCAGCGCCAGCTCTCATTAAAGGTGGCGATGAATAGATTGCCCTGCGGCTCCACCTGCCAGATGCAGTTAGCGAGTACCGGACGCAACGTCGGCTGGGGCGAAGCCGGCTGCAGCGCAACCGTGATCGAGCAAGGAAACTGCGTCCCGAGCGCCGGCGGGTTCGACGGATCGTCGCCTACGTAGCCAACCGCCGCTAGAAACGCCTTGTACCGGTCGTCGAGCGGGGTCGGGCCATCGTCGCCGCCGCCAATACACGCGCCAGCCGACAGCAAGGCCAGGACCAAGAGCACTGCCAGACCGAGGGTTCGCACGGCGCTATTGTCGGGCAGCGGCGGCAACTTCCGCCAGCTTCGCCCGCGCCAGCTCCAGCGCTTGCTCCCGCGTCCCCACTTCCCCGGCCGCCTGCGCCTCCCGCACCGCCTCCAGCAAGTCACCCAGCAACTCACCTGGCTGTAGGGCAAACGCGGCCATCAGATCATCGCCATCGATTATTCGTTTGGGCGAGATTACGGTGTCCTCCTCGGAGTAGCGGATGTGAAGAATGTATGAGGTCAGCGCGATGTGGTACTCAAAGCTTTCCGCTGTCACCCGCGGGCCGACCGAGCCGAGGTGGTCCGCCATCGCCAGGAACAGCGTGTCGATCCCGAAGCCACGCGTGTCGCGAAAGAAGCGGTAGACCGCGCGGCGCGTCGGCTGGCCGCTCTGGCCGAGCTGCATCGGGCGCAGGTGCGCGTCGATCATCGCCGCCACGCCGGAAACCTCGCGTGAAGAGAACCGCAGTCGCCGAAGTAGCGCCGTTGCCATCTCAGCGCCAAGATCGCTGTGTCCGAAGAAGCGCATCCGCCCGCTCGGCTCAAACGACTTCGTTTGCGGCTTGGCGATGTCGTGCAGTAACCCGCAGAACTTGAGGAGAGCGCGGCGTGTCGTGCCGGGTGTCACCTCCTCGCGGAAGTAGTCGCGAAGCTCCATGCACCAGGCCAGATCCGCCCACAACTCCTGCCAGATCTCCCGCATCGGCGCCTCGCCCGGCGGCTCATCCAACAAAAGCATGTCCAGCGCCTCCACCGTCGCAAAGCTGTGTCCAAGCACGTCGTAGGCGTGGTGGTTCGTTGGCTGCTCGACGCCGCGCGTCCGTTCCATCTCCGGCAAAAGCACCGAAAACAGGCCAAGCTCGTCCAGCAAACGCATACCGGCGCCCGCGTTCTCGCAGGAGAAGATGCGGACCATCTCATCGCGCAATCGTTCCGGGGCAGCCTCCGTCAGGCGCGCGGCGTTCCGGAGGATTGCCTCCGCCGTCTCCGCCTCGACGGCGAATGACAGCTGCGTCGCGATGCGCGCGCCGCGTAGCATCCGCAGCGGGTCGTGTTGTAGCTGCTGCTCACCCGTCATTCGCACCACACGCGCCGCGATGTCACCGACCCCGCCAGTTGGGTCGATAAGCGTCACCTCACCGCTGCGAATCTCTGACAACGACGCCGCCAACGCGTCGATCGTGTAGTCACGTAGGCGCAAGTCAGCCTCGATGTCCGGGGCACGCAGTGGAATCAGGTCGATGTGCATCCCGCGCCCGGTCAGCAAGACTCGCGCTTGCCCGCGCTCTTCCTGCAGCGCGAAGTAGATGCCGCCCGCCGCCTCTGCCAGCGTCGGGCCAAGTGTCAGCGGATCGCCGTCGACCGCGATGTCGAGGTCGTAGACCGTGCGCCCCGCTAGCAGGTCCCGTACGAGGCCGCCAGTCGCCCAGGCATGCGCGCTGGCTGCCTCGGTAACGTCGGCTATTGCGGACAGCAGGGATAGAAGTTCGGGATTGTCTATTCGCAGCGTGGTCACGGCGGGCTCGGCGCTATTCAGTCGCTGCTTCGCGAGGTTCACGCGGCCCACGCTCCACCTTCTCGAGCGAGTCCAGGTCCGCCAGGTGGTCGATGTAGAGAATGCCGTTGACATGGTCGGTCTCGTGTTCCAGCGCCTGAGCCAGCAGGTCGTCGCGCGCCTTGATGCGAATCTCCTTGCCCTCACGCGACAGGCCCTTGGCGATGACCATCGAGTGCCTGGTGAGCTCGGCCCGATAGCCCGGCACAGACAGGCACCCCTCGTCCACAATGCGCTCGCCAGTCGCCTTCACGATCTCCGGGTTGATCAACGCGAACGGCTCTTCGTCCGGCATCCCGATCACAACCACCTTCAGCGAAACGCCGATCTGCGGCGCCGCCAGCCCGACGCCACTCGCGGCGTACATGCTGTCGATCATGTCCTCGATCAGCGCCAGGATGCCCGCATCGACGCGCGGCACCTTCTTCGCCTTCTCGCGAAGGACGGGTGTCGGCAGGTAGACGATTGGTCTGGCGGTCACAGCGAGAGACAGTTTATCGCAGCGGGCAAAGAGAAGGCCGGGCGCTCGGCCCGGCCTCCTCTCAGCAGTTGGTTGGGCCGCTAGAAAAGAGTCGTTGTGCCCGAGGGAGCCGGTGTAGCCTCCGGTGAGCCGTTGTGGTTCCCGAAGCGCCCACGGAACCGGCCGGGGCCGAAGGGGCCGCCTGGAGTCCCGCGCGTGTCGGTCACGATCTTGTCGATGTTGTTGGTCAGCCGCTGGTACGCCGTGTCCGCCTGGTCCTGCGTGATGTCGCCTGAGTCGACCTTCGCTTGGAGGTCCGTCTTGGCCTGCGCCAGCAGCGCCGTCTTGAACGCGTCCGCCGACATGCCGTGTGACGCCGCGATGTCGTTCAGGCTGGTGCCCGCCTTCAGGCCATCCTGCACGTCAGACTTCTGGATGCCGAGCACGGACGCGGCCGCGCCGATGATGTCGCTGATCGCGTGGCGCACGCCCTTGTGTCCGCCCAGCACGAATCGGAAGTTCACGTGCTCGCCCGCGTCGATGCGCGCGTTCAGATCGGTCGCCTGTTCCTGCGTAATCTTGCCGTCTGCCAGCGCCTTGTCGACGAGCGCCTTTTCGCTTTGCTGCATGTCGCTCTTTAGCGTGTCAACGGAAACGCCGAGCCGGTTCGCCAGGTCGTTCAGGTAGAAGTCCCTGTACTGCCCGTTCGCATCAGTCGTTCCGTCTGTCGGGGTTGAGCTTAGGTCCGGTGTCACCGTCGGTGAGTTGGTCTGAGCCGCCGCGACGGCCACCGCCAACACGCCAACTGCGATGACAGCGAATAGACCCGCTATGATCGCTTTTTTCATTTCTGCCTCCTTGGCCAAATTTCGGTCTTGGCAGTTTTTATGGTACGTGAGGCGCAGTGAAGCGGTAGTGAGAGCCCAATTGGAAAACCTTAATCTCCCAGCGTGCGTTTCTAACCGTTCTTTAATAGTGTCTGCCTACGATAACTGCGGAGATTAAAAACTATGTATGTACTGGTAGTCGAAGATGAACGCAGGCTCGCTCAGCTGGTGCGCAGGGTGCTGGAGGAAGAAGGCCACACCGTAGACGTAGCGCACGATGGTGAGGAGGGCCTGCAAATGGCGCTGGAAGGCACCCACGATGTCGTGGTGCTGGACATCATGCTCCCACTGATTGACGGCATTGAAGTGTGCAAGTCCCTCCGCCGCAACCGCATCGATACGCCGGTCCTGCTGCTGACGGCGCTGGACGGTGTTGACGATCGCGTGCGCGGCCTGGACGCCGGCGCTGACGATTACCTCGCGAAGCCGTTCGCCTTCCAGGAGCTGATGGCCCGCCTGCGCGCGCTATCCCGCCGCCGCGTGCAGCCGCGCGATCCGCAGGAGCTGACCGTGAACGACCTCACACTCGACCTCCGCCGCCGCCGCGCCCAGCGCGACGGCCGCTCGATCGAGCTCAGCCCGAAGGAGTTCTCGCTCCTCGAATTCTTGATGCGCAATCAAGGCCGGGTCGTCACGCGCACGCAGATCCTGGACCACCTCTGGGGCTACGATTTCGCGACCGACTCAAATCTGGTGGATGTATACGTAGCGTACCTCCGAAGGAAAGTAGACAAGGGCAACGACGCCAAGCTCATCCGGACGGTGCGCGGCGTCGGCTACGCCCTGGGAGAGTAGCGCTTGTTTAATCGGGCGCGTTGGCGCCTGACCATCTGGTTCGCCGGTGTCTTCGCGATCATCATCCTGATCATCGGCGGCGCCGTTTACGTCAGCGCACGCCAATCGATCCTCGGCCAGGTACGAGACGATCTGCACGGCCAGATAACAGCCGTTGTTGGCCGCGGCTCCAACTCCAACATCGGAGCCGAGGATATTCTAGCTGTCGTCCGGGCCAGCGGCTCGTTCTGGATCGAGACGGACGCAAACGGCAACATCCTTGATTCGAGTCAGGGGGTTGAGCCAAGCCAGTGGAAAGTCCCCGAGTTCTCGAAAGTGACCGATGAAGTCACTCGAAACCAGACGGGCTATTTTAGTGCGTCTACGGAAACTGGCGAGCGCGTCCGGTTCGTCGTGACCCGCACAGCTCTCCGAACTACAACCTTCGGCGCTGGTGGGCAGCAAACCACCGTCACCCCAATTTACCTCGAGATCGGGCGCAGCATTGAACCACAACTCTCTTCGCTTCGCCGCCTGGTAATTATTCTGCTCGGCGGCGGCGCGATTGGCCTCGCGCTGGCCGCAGCGGGTGGATACTGGCTGGCCGGCCGTGCACTCAAACCGATCCGCGCGACGATGGAACAGCAGCGCGCATTCGTTGCCGACGCTTCGCACGAGTTGCGCACTCCGCTCTCACTGATCCGCGCCAACGCCGAGATGATGCAACGCCACTCCGACGCGCCCGCCGACCCCCTCTTCGTTGAGGACATCATCAAGGAGACGGACCGCCTCGCCTATCTCGTCACGCAGCTGCTGACGCTCGCCCGCTCCGATTCAGCCGACGCGCCGATGGAGAAAACGCCCGTCGATTTGAACCAGCTGACAACGGACATGAGCCGCCAGATGAAGATGCTGGCGGGCGAAAAGCAGATTGACGTCAACGTCCAAACAAACGGGGCCGCTATCGTCCTCGGGGACGAGCAGCGGCTGGGCGAGCTGCTGCTGATTTTGCTCGACAACTCGATAAAGTACACCGACGCCGGCGGCAAAGTGAACGTCGCCGTTGACCGCGAGAACGCTCGCGTGCAAGTGTCTGTCGCAGACACGGGCGTCGGCATTCCGCGCGAGTCACTTCCGCACGTCTTCGACCGCTTCTATCGCGTCGACAAGGCCCGCTCCCGCGAGTACGGCGGCTCTGGCCTCGGTCTCGCCATCGCCAGGTGGATCGCTGACAAGCACGACGGACGTATCAGCATTGACAGCGAGCCGGGCAAAGGCACGAAGGTGACTGTAGACTTGCCGGCGGCGGCTCCCGCTTAGTTACTGCGTGACTTCTGCTACGTGGAACACGATCACGTCGGTATCCGAAGTCTCCGAGTCGATCTGCAGCGCATAGCACCCCGGCGACTTCACAAAGACTTCCGCACTCCAGGCCAAATCTGAAGCGGGATCGAGCTCTACAGCCGCGCGGTCCGGATCGTTCGACCGTGGCGCGCTGAGCCCAAAGCCGACTTGTCCGCCTCCATCGATGCGCCCGCCGCGGATGAGAGCCTTTTCAGCGAACGTCGTAGGCGCTTCCCACTGCAGATTTCCAACCAGCCAGTCGCCGCCAGCCTTGACGTTCAACACAGTGGAGGAGCCGAGGCCAGTCGTGTAGATCGGCCCATCACCGACTGTGAACGGGGACGTTGGGCTGAGCAACTCCGCGGGCGTGACAGGGCAATCGCCTCCGCTGGCAGAAGGCAGATTAAGCGGGCGCGAAAGCAGCGTCTTGAAGACGGGATCGCTGCTAATGCCGACGGGCGTCGGTGTGACCGTGGAGGGAGTGAGATCGTCGCCTCCTCCGCAGGCAACCGTTAACGCCAGTGCAAAAACAACAGTTGCTGCAAGCCAGTCGCGCACTCTACTTGGCACGCTTGGGCGCGAGTTCCGGGCGGCCGGACCAGCGCCAGGCGACGTTTGTGCCGCTGATGCCCATCAGCATTCCACACAGCACGCTGGGGTGGATGAACAGCCCCATCTCGTCGCCGAACGGCTCGTACTTTGCGTCGAACGCTTCGAGACGCTTGGCGATTGCGCCGACGTCTTCGGTTTCCGCGTAACACATGTAAATGCCGTCGCCGCGGCGAGCGTGGAATCGGCCCATCGCGCGGGAGGGCTCCGTGATCTGCGTGATCTCGATGCGGTCCAGCTTGCCCGGCGGGTCGAACAGCGTCAGCACGCCGGTGTAGCCGTACAGCTCGCTTGTGATCGGCGCGAAGCGGGACTCCTCCAGTTCGAACACGTCCGCGTAGAACTTGGATGCGGCGTTGGCGTCGGCGACC
>JBDTOK010000088.1:0-10950 GCA_039933275.1 Chloroflexota bacterium
GCCGCCGTTGCCCTTGCCGGTCGGGTCGCCCGTCTGCGCGACGAAGCCCGGGATCACGCGATGGAACGTGACATGATCGAAGTAGCCGTCCTTGGCCAGGAAGATAAACGAGTTCACGTGATGCGGCGCCAGGTCGGCCCGCAGCTTGATCGTGAAGTCGCCGCGCTCAGTCTTTACGACGGCCGTGTACGTCTTGCTCGCATCGATGGTCATTGGCGGTTCGGCGGTGTATGTCTTCACGCTCGGTTCTCCAGTGTCTGTTGTTACTTTCGGCCCACAGTTAATGGCGGCTGGCGCGGCAGTGCTCGTGCCCAGCGGCCGCGCGGTCACGGTGGCCGTGTTGAAACCGGGGGTGCTGCTGTTATCGTCGTCGTCACCGCCACAGGCGACAAACGCCAACGCTGCGAGAGCGAGCAGGGCCAGCAGAAGAACCCGTGTTCGTGTCACCCATCGATTATCAAAGCAGCAGCCGTTACGGTCAAAAGAGCCACCTACGGTATCTGTTGCACACTTATCGCGTTCTAATCATTGACACCCTCACCAAGCGTACCTAGCATCGGAGGCAGCGATGGATAACCGGCCAATCGGCATGTTCGACTCTGGAGTCGGCGGGCTCTCCGTCTGGCGCGCTGTCCGCAAGCTTCTTCCAGAGGAGAGCCTCGACTTTCTCGCCGACAGCGGCCACGTACCTTATGGTGAGAAGACCACCGCTCAGCTCGAAGATCTGACAGGCCGCATCGCCAGGTTCCTCCTCGGCCTCGACGCCAAGATGATCGTCGTCGCCTGCAACACCGCCACCGTGCATGCCATCGGCTACCTGCGCGAGCAGTTCCCCGACGTCCCGTTCGTCGGGGTGGTACCAGTCGTGAAGACGTTGTCCCGGCTCACCAAGACAGGGACGATCGCCGTGCTCTCAACGCCTGCCACTTCGAAGAGCCCGTACCTGGCCGGCCTGATCCAGGAGTTCGCGCCCAAGCTGCACGTAGTTAACGTCGGCTGCGACGGCCTGGAGAACGCCATCGAGTCCGGCGAGGTACGCAATCGCTCCACCACGGCCCTGCTCGAGCGTCACCTCGCCCCCGTCAAAGATAGCGACGCGGACGTCGTCGGCCTGGGCTGCACGCATTACCCATTCCTGCGCAGCCGCATCAAGAGCATGCTCGGCCCCGGCGTGCGCCTGTACGACCCCTCGCGCCCGGTGGCCCGCCGGGTGCGCCAGCTTCTAGCGGAGCATGACACGCTGGCCCAGAACCCGGCACCCGCCTTCCGCTACTACACCACGGGCGATGCCGCCGTCTTTAACACGGTCGCCAGCAAGCTGCTGCGCATCCCCGTCACCACCGCCCAGCACGTCGACCTCTAGCTTCAACCGCCCGTACACCTCCAGCGTTTGGCCGAGCGTACGGCCGTCCCTTACAATGCACTTTCAGGGGCCAACGTAGCTCAGTGGTAGAGCAGCTGTTTCGTAAACAGCAGGTCGTCGGTTCGAATCCGACCGTTGGCTCCAGTTTTTTCACTACACGATCAGCCTTGGCCACGAGGGAGGCCCGCCGTGCCTGCAGAGCGATTCTCGACTCTCATCCGGCTCCTGGCGATAGTCTCCGTAGCGGTCGTGATGGCCCTGCTCGGAACGCGAGTAGCCCACGGCGCATCGCTGCAGGTCAACACGACGGCGGATGACAACGTCGTCAACGGCAACTGCACGCTGCGTGAAGCAATCCTGGCGGCCAACACAAACGCCAATGTGGACGCCTGCCTGGGCGCCGGCGGAGATACCACCGACATCATCAGCTTCGATATCGGCTCTGGCACACCAACCATCCAGATCGGGGGAGACCCGCTACCGCCTATCACCGAGTGGGTGACGATCTACGGCGGCACCGGCGGCGCCCTTCGCGTCGAGATCCACGGCCCCGGAGGCCCGCTCGTCAGCGGCCACCACGGACTCACCGTGACCGACACGGCCGCGGGCACGTACATCAGCAGCCTGGTCATCAACAACTCCGCCGACGACGGCATCAAGATCGAAGCGGACGAGGTGACGGTCGTCGATAGCTACATCGGCACCGATTCGCTGGGCCTCGACGCGGTGCCCAACGCGGGGAACGGCATCCAGCTCTCCGGCAACGGCGACCGCATCGGGCCGTTCACCAACTCGCCCGACTGTCTGAACTGCCTGCGCAACGTTATCTCCGGGAACAAGAAGTCGGGCATCTTGCTGGACATCGGCACGACCGGCGCGTTCGTAAAGGGCAACTTCATCGGCACGAACAACGGCGGCACGATCCCTATTCCCAATAAAGACGGCGGCATCGCGGACAAGGGGGGCTCCGACACCATCGGCGGCAGTTCCGGCACGACGCCCGGCGGCGGCTGCACCGGCGACTGCAACCTGATCTCCGGCAACGAGGGCCTCGGCGGCATCTTCCTCGCTCCCGACGCAAGCGCTACGCGCATACAGGGCAACTTCATCGGTACGGAATACCTGGGCACCATGTCTATCAGTAACGGCCTGGGCATCGACAGTCATGAGCCGAACGCGATGATCGGTGGCACCACGCCGGAGGCACGCAACGTCATTTCAGGCAACGGGATCATCAACATCCAGGTGGAAGGCCTGGCAAACGCAATCACTGGTAATTACATCGGAACCAACTCAGCTGGGACCGCCGCCCTGGACAACAGCGGCGGCGGCGTTTTCGTCAAGCACTCAGACTCGCCGATCATCGGGGGCAACCAGCCGGGCGCTGGCAACGTGATCTCGGGCCTTCTGTCCTCAGCGATCGTTCTGCACTTCGTGACGAATGCGCAGGTCGTCGGCAATCTAATCGGCACCGCCCGCGACGGCGTGACGCCGCTGTCAAACCTCGGTTACGGGATCATCATTGAGCACCAGTCGTCCAACAACATCATCGGCGGCGCGGCGGTCGGATCTGGCAACACCATCACGGCCAGCGCTCTCTCGGGCATCATCATCGACAACTCCGACCCGCAGGTGCGGAGTAACACCATCCGCGGCAACTCTATCTACTCGAACGAGAACGACGGCATACAGCTCAACAGCGATTCAAACGACTCCATCATGCCGCCGGTCATTACCAGCGTGAACCCAATCAGCGGCACCGCCTGCGCGAATTGCATCGTCGAGGTGTTCTCCGACGCCGAAAACGAAGGGCGCATCTTCGAAGGCACCGCGCTCGCCGACGCGGGCGGTGCGTGGACGTTCGTCAGCGCAGTCACCGGCCCGAACATCACTGCTACAAACACAGACAACAGCAACAACACATCGGAGTTCTCCGAGGCCGTTCCCGTAACACCGGGAACTGAGCTAGTCCAGGGCGACGTTAATTGCGATGGCTTCGTCGACACCGACGACGCCACCTTCTTGCTCGAATACGCCGCGGCACTGAGCGATGGCGACAACCACAGCGATTGCCCCAACCTCGGCGGGACGTTCCCGGCGCAGTTGGACATCTTCCCATGGGGCGACGTCAACTGCGACAGCACCGTCGATTCGTTGGACGCGCTGTTCGTGCTCGCTTACGTCGCGGGCACCCCACTTGAACAGCCGGTGGATTGCACGCCGATCGGGTCGCCCTTCTTCCGCTAGCTCGCGGCGCTACTCGCCGCCGTGGTACTTAAAGGAGAGCTTTACCTTCGCGCGGTAGGCCTTTATGGCGCCGTCCTCAAGCTGCATGTCCAGCTCCACCACCTCGGCGATGCGAAGGTCCCGCAGTGATGCTGCGGCCATCGTAATTGCTGCTGTCGCTGCCTTTTCCCAGGACTCCGAACTCGTCCCCACCAGCTCGACTACCTTGTACACGGACTCGGCCATCTGCTTGCTCCTTTCGACTATGCCCGGATTGGGCGCAGCAATCATACTGCCGCAGTCAAGCGCGTGCGCATCTACCAAAAGGAATGGAGCGAAGGTGCGAGTCGGCTAGAAGCCGGAGCCGGTGTTCGGGCCGCCGCCACCACCGCGGCCGCCGCGCAGGCGCGGGTCGCTGATGTCGCGGAGTGAGTCGCCGATCATGTTGAAGGCGAGCACAGTAAGCGAGAGCGCAGCGCCCGGGAAGAACACGACCCACCAGATGTTGCGCGTGACTGCGTCGGACTGGTTCTGGCCGGTCATATCGGAGCCCCAGGAAGGCACGGGGTTCGGTACGCCAAGGCCGAGGAAGCTGATCGCCGCCTCTGCCAGGATCGCGATCGGCAGGAAGATCGTGGCCAGCGCGGCGACCAGCGCCATCACGTTCGGGAGGATGTGCTTCATGATGATACGACCGTCGCTGGCGCCCATCGCCCGCGCCGCCTCGATGTAGACGTTCTCTTTCAACGAAAGCACTGCGCCACGCACCACGCGCGCCGTACCGACGGCAATGGCCACGCCAATCCCTAGCGACATCACGAAGATCTGCAAGAACACTGGTATGCCCAGAAACGTCCCGTCAGGGATCGGCGTATGTTCCGCTAAGAACTTCCGCGGCGCAGAGTCAGAGCTTCCGATCACCGACAGGATCGCGAGTAGCAGTACGAGGGCCGGGAAAGCGAGAAGCATGTCGATGGCGCGCTGGATGATGCTGTCGATCCACTTGCCGAAGTAACCAGACACCAGCCCGAAGAACGACCCCACAAGCGTGCCAACGATAACGGCCACAACGCCGATGAACATCGATATGCGCGCGCCAAAGATCGTGCGCGACAGCACGTCTCGGCCCAGGCGGTCCGTGCCGAACGGGTGCGAGAGGCTGGGCGCCTGCCGTAAAGCGTGCGGGTCGATTCCCTGCGGGTCGTACGGAGCGACGTACTCAGCGAACAGCGCACAGATGATCAGCACGATGATGATCATGATGCCCGCTGTGCCGAGAGGATGGTGTCGGGCCAGTTTGAGCAGCCGGGACCACAGAGGCTTGCGTGCCTTCAGGACCTCCTGGGTGCTCAGTGGGATCGCGGCTTCTCGTGCCATGGCTAGGCGTAATGTATCCGCGGGTCCAGCCAGGCATAGGCCAGATCGACGATGAGGTTAATCAAGACGAAGGCTGTTGCAAAGATCAAGACAAGCGCCTGCACCACCTGCAAGTCGCGCGTTCCGATTGCGACGACCAGGTAGTTGCCCATCCCGTTCAGTCCGAACACCGACTCCACCAGCACTGACCCGCCGATCAGACCGCCAACCTGCAGGCCGATAATGGTGGCGACCGGGATCATTGCGTTCTTCAGAGCGTGACGCCAGACGACGGCGCGCTCCTTCAGCCCCTTCGAGTATGCCGTGCGAATGTAGTCGTTGCGCATGACTTCAAGCATGGACGAGCGCGTGAGACGCATGATGACCGCGGCAATACCAACCCCGAGCACGATCGCCGGCGGGACCAGCTCTTCCAGGTTCTTCAGCGGGTTATGGAAGACACTTGCGACCTCACCAGTGGCAAAGTTCGGAGGCGACCAACTAAACCACGACGCCCCGAACGTGATCATTAAGATCGCTATGTAGAAGGACGGTATCGATAACCAGAACACGCTCACAACGCGAACGACAAAGTCCACCGCCGTTCCTGGCCGCACCGCCGAGAGAATCCCCGGCGGGATTCCTAAGACAAGCGAGAAGATCACCGCCAGTATCAGCAGCTCCAGCGTCACTGGAAAACGCGTCTGCAATTCTTTTGTCACGGGAAGTTTTGTTTGGAAAGAGCGGCCAAGGTCACCCTGCGGAACGCCCTTCAGCCAGTCCCAGTACTGCACGAACACCGGGCGGTCCAAACCAAGCTCCGCCCTCAGGTCGTGGATGACTTCGTCTGTGCAGCCCAAACCGCAGATGAAGACTGTGGTATCGCCCGGGATGACGCGGAACGTCATGAACGTGAGAAAACTCACGCCGATGATAATCAGCGGAATCAGCAACAGCCGGCGAACTACGTACTCGCGCATTACCCCATGACCCCCGAGAGATTATAGCCTAAGCTTTTTCGGTCCACTCGTCGCATCCGTAGGGGTTAATCTTCGTGCCCGGGTCCTGCCCTAGCTCGTACGGGAGGTGGACGTAGTTCCAGTGGGCGCTGTAGGCGTTGCCGCCTGTGATCGTCAGCTGGGGGGCGTGCTCTTTGATGATCAGCCGCTGGGCCTCCAGGATGATGCTCTGGCGCTCGGTCTTGTCCACCGTTTGCGCCTGCTTGTTGTACAGCAGGTCAAAGTCCGGGTTCGTGTAGTTGTTCCAGTTGCCTGCGCCCGTCACACCCAGCGATGAGTAGAAGCTCAGCGGGCGGTCCGGTTCGTCGTACGGCAGGTTCGGGAAGAACGTCATCTGGAAGTTGCCCGGCAGCAGCACGCTCCCAATGAACGTCCCAAGCTCAACCTCTTCCAGGTCCACCTGGATCCCGACCTTGGCCCACTGGCTCTTCAATAGCGCGGCTTCGTCGGCGATCTGGCTGACGCCGGTGATCTTCGGAAGCTTCATCTTGGTCTTGAAGCCGCCGTCGTATCCCGCCTGTGTGAGCAACTGCTTCGCCTTTTCCGGGTCGTATTTGTAGAACGCCTTTAGCTCGTCCTGGGGCAGCGCCCATTCAAGCTGCGGCCACTGGATCGGGCCATTGTATTTACCGTCTCCACCGTCGATAACTGCGATGACTTCGTCGCGGTCAATCGAGATGTCGAGCGCCTCGCGCACGCGTATGTCGTCGAACGGCGGCACCATCTTCATGTGTACGCAGGGGTAGAAGAGCGAGGGCGCGGACGAACAGATGTAATCACTATTTGCACTGAAGTCGTCGAACTCATCTTTCTTCAGCACGGCGCCGCAGATGTCGTGCTGGCCCTGCTTGAAGGCCGACAACAACGACGAGTTCTCCGTGATCACCACGATGTCGATCTCATCGAGGAGCGGCTGGCCAGGGATAAAGTAGTTCGGATTCTTCTTGAGTGAGATGCGCTGGTTGCCGTTGAACTGGTCCACCATGTACGGACCGGCGCCATAGCCAACCTGCGTTAGGGAGCGGTTGCCCAGCGCCTCAAGCACCTTCTTCGAGACCATCGCCCAGGTCGGGTTGGCCATTTCCCGCAGCGCCGGTACGAACGTCGTCGCCATCTTGAAGCTAAACGTGTACGGGTCCGGAGTCTGGAAAGCGGCCGCCAGCATGGTCGGATCTTTCGAAATCAACCGGGGGAACCGCTTGTCTGGCGCGCTGATCGAGGTGCCTCGACGGACGAAGCTCGCCTTGACGTCTTCGGAGGTCATCTCTTCACCCGCTCCAGCAAAGTTGAAGGGCGCGTTCTTGACGCCCTTCCGAATGTGGAAGATGAACTGAGTGAGGTCGGGGTCCGGCTGCTCGATGGACTCCGCCAGGTTGTTGAAGTAGGCGACGTTCTGCACCGGGTTCCAGCTGTACAGGTATGGATAGATCAGCTGGTCGATGTCCAGACCGGTCAGGTCCTGGTGCGGGTCGATGCCCAGCACGGTCAGCGGCCGGCCCTGCGTGACGGACCCACCTGCCTTCGGACTGCCCACCGGAGCGCGCGTACCGGTTGGCCCGGTGCTCGAGTTGGTGTCGTTGCTACTGCCCCCACAACCGACGATCATCGCCGCCGCGCCGCCGAGGCCCAGTGTCGCTGCGCCGCCCAAAAGCGAGCGCCTGCTTATTCGGCGGTTGTTCCGCCGCCAGTAGTTAGTATCTTCCATGACCCCTCCAGAGAGCTCCTGGCCCCCTACCGAACGCTACCGTAAACGTCACCCCTGATAGCAGTACGTCCCTTATAGCCATTGCGATTGCTGTTTGTCAACGCAATTGCACGGCGCGCAACACGGCTCCTTTCATTGAGCAACCGTTATGTTTCCGCACACCCGCGAAGGCTCCGCCAACGTTATGCTAGTAAAGGAGCACGATACTACTCTAATGAACCTTGGATCGCTCAAAATCGGCCGCATCGCGGGGATCGACATCCAGATCCACTGGAGCTGGCTCGCCATCTTCGCGATCCTCATCTACTCGCTCGCCAACGGCTTCTTTAAGGATGTCGGCGGCAACGACTGGTCCGCCGCTGAGCGCTGGACAGCTGCCGTCATCACGACGATCCTCTTCTTCCTGTCCGTCCTCCTCCACGAACTCTCGCACTCCCTGGTCGCCAAGCGCCTCGGTCTGACTGTCTCGAGCATCACTCTGTTCCTCTTCGGCGGCGTCTCTGCCCTGACCACGGAACCAGAATCTGCGCGAGATGAGTTCCGAGTCGCGATCGTAGGGCCACTTATGAGCTTCTTCATCGCCGCCATCGCCGGCATCGCCTTCGCCGTCTTCCTGTACGAGCACCAGGAATCGTCCGTCCCCGGCGCAATCACCGGCTACCTCGCGTTCATCAACCTGTCCGTCGGCATCTTCAATATGCTCCCCGGCTACCCGCTGGACGGCGGCCGCGTGCTACGCTCAGCACTCTGGGCGCGCAGCAAGAACGTCCTCAAAGCGACACGCTGGGCCTCCGCTTCCGGCACCTACATCTCCTTCGGGTTGTTTGCACTGGGCGGGCTGTCGATCTTACTCGGCGGCTTCGTGCAGGGCGTCTGGTTCATCATCATAGGCTGGTTCCTGCGCAACGCCTCGGACCAGGCCTACCAGCAGGTGCTCCTCAAGAACACGCTCGAAGGCACCCGCGTCGGCGATCTTGTAAACCACGCCTACGCCTCCGCGCCGCCGGACATGTCAGTCCAGCAGTTGGTGACCGACCACATCCTCGGCCAGGGTCAACGCTGCGTGCCGATCGTGGTCGCCGGCGATCTGCTCGGCCTGATCACGATGACTGACCTCCAGCGCCTACCTAGCGAACAGTGGGGCACGACCAGCGTCTTCCGGGCGATGACCCCGCGCGAAAAGCTACTGGTCATCTCGCCGGAGGACGACGTTACTCACGCGCTGGAGATGATGGCCGCGCACAACGTGCATCAGCTTCCCGTCATCGATCAGAACCGCACGTTCCTCGGGTTCATCACCCGCGGAGACGTCCTGCACCTGATCCACGTCCGCACGGAGCTCGGCGGCACGAGGACACAGCCGCCAGCCGCGCCCGTCACCGTCGAATCAAGCAACGATCCGCTGCGCCCCTAGGAGCGCCGCATAGCTCGCGGCCGGAGCCGGTGCCGCCTGCAAGTACCCCTGCATCTCATCGCAGCGCTGCGTCCGCAGGAAGGCGAGTTGGTCTTCTGTCTCGATACCCTCCGCCACCACGCGCAGCCCAATGCTATGGGCCATCGCGATGATCGCTGACGCCGTCGCCGCCCGCCCTCGCTGAACGCCGGAGCCCGTCGCAAATGCGCCGTCGATCTTCACAGCGCTGATCGGCAGGCGTTGTAGGTTGGTCAACGAAGACGTCCCCGTCCCAAAGTCATCTATTGTGATCTCCAGCCCGCGTTCGTGCAGCTCGCCGAAGATCACGGCCGCACGCTCCACATCCTGGAAGATCGCCCCTTCAGTCGTCTCGATCTTCAGGAAGCGTGGGTGCAGGCGCGTTCGCGAAAGCGCACTGTCGACTGTCCCCACGAGGTCGCCGCGCAGAAACTGCGGCCCGGAAATGTTCACGGCGACAGGCACCGCGTTGAGGCCAGCATCCATCCACGCCCGAATCTGGTCGCACACGGTATCGATCACCCACGCGCCAATGTCCACGATCGCGCCGCAGTCCTCAGCCACCCGCAAGAATACGTCCGGGCTCACCTGCCCCCGCTCTGGATGCTGCCAGCGAATCAGCGCTTCCATCGAGACTAGCTTGCGTTCGTCAACCGATACCAGTGGCTGATAGACAAGCTCAAACTCCGAGCGCTCGATGGCCGTTCGCAGCTCCTTCTCGAGCGCGATCCGGGCCTGCGCATCCGCGCCAAGCGAGCTCGTGAAGAGCGACCACCCGTTGCGCCCTTCGCCCTTGGCCTTGTACATGGCAGTGTCCGCGTTCTTGACCAGCGTCCGGGCGTCCATCCCATCCAACGGGAAGCACGCCACTCCGATGCTGGCCGTCGTGCGAACTTTGGCGCCGAGCAGAGTCCGCGGAGTACGAACGGCTTCCAGCACTCGCTCCGCCACTTCGGCAAGGTGGTCCGGGCTGGCCACAGACGGCAGCAGAATCGCGAACTCATCGCCACCGATCCGTGCCACTGTGTCTGCATCGCGGAGCGTGTTCTTTATGTCAGCCGCCACCGTGCGCAACAACTCATCTCCGGCGGCGTGACTGAGTGTATCGTTCACCTGCTTGAAGTGATCGATGTCCAGAAACATCACGGCCGCCGTCTCGCGGCGCCGGCGCGCGCTGGATAGCGCCACCTGCAGCCGGTCTTCGAACAGCAAGCGGTTAGGCAATTCGGTCAAGCCGTCGTGGTATGCCATGTGTCGCGCCCGTTCTTCGGACAACCGGCGCTCAGTGATGTCGTGCGCCAGCGTCAAGATCATCAACTGGCCCTGCACGTCGACGATCTTGCCGGAAAGGGCGCCGTAAACGATTCGTCCGCTCGCATGTTTGAACTGGGCTTCGAAGCCCGTCACCCATTCGTTGAGGATAAGCATTTCAGAGAATCGGATGCGCTCGTATTCGTCGGCCCACATGCTGACCCGATCGGACGTCCGACCGATAACCTCGTCGCGTTGAAGGCCGGTAAGCTGCAGGAAGGCGTCGTTCGCTTCAAGGTACTTCCAGTCATCAAGGCTCATGATTGAGATTGCCGCTGGACTCTCCTTGAAGGCTGTCACCAGCAGCGCGACGTTCTCGGCTTCCGTCGGTCGCAAGTCCTCTTTTACCGTCATGCTGCACCTCCTGTGCTCGGCGCGATATGACGGTAGATGCCCGGCTAAATGGGAGGCGTTACGGGTACTTTGTTAGGAAATTGCTGGTTCGCCGCTCATATACCAATGGTAGACGCCGCGCCGTGCCAGCCACCCGTCGGCACTCAGGGCCTGGTAGGGCGCAAGAGCTAGCAGAACCAGTTCC
>JBDTOK010000089.1:0-10826 GCA_039933275.1 Chloroflexota bacterium
GATCGCGTTCTTCGGCATCGCGGCGGGGGGCTGGTCAGACAATTTACTTCTCCGCGCCCACGTGCCCTTCGACGTAGCCGTGCTCGTGGACGCCGTAGCCGGTGCGGCCGTTATAGGTCCACTTCGCGTAGCCCTCGCGCAGGCAGGCCGGCCCAAACCAAACGTTCCCGCTGGCGAACGCCATCTCCCCGCTGATGTGGTGCTCACCGCCGTTCTCGTCGGTCGCGCGCACTTCCACGCCCGTGGCTCGTGTCTCGCCTTCTGCAGTCTTCACGTCCATCTGTATGCGAGGAAGCGCCAGGACTTGCTTGCCGTCCCAGAGGCAGCCGACGTGGAACGGCTGAGCCATGCCGTCTAGCTTGATGCGAACGGCGTTGAACCAGAAGTCGTCGCCGAAGTCACCGCTCAAGTAATCCCAGCGGTGGATCTTAGACCAGTCCCGCTCGCCGCCGAAGCTATGGTCGCGGTGGCCCGGGCAATCGATCTCGTAGGTCGTTTCGTTGACGCGTAGTGTGCCTTTCACCCGGCCCGACCCCTCGATATGCCGCGGCGACTCGTCGACGGGCACCGGCGCGTGCGGCCACATCCCCGTCGGGACCGAGCTCTCCCACGTAAGGTCAGCGGAGACGCCTGCGTTGTCGTACGTCAGGTGGAAGCGCTCGCGGTCCTTCACGAAATCGATCGTGTAGCCGCCCATCGAAAGCGGCGCGCCATACTCCGGCAGCTTCGCCCGATTATCGATGTGGCTGTACAGCAACTCCTTCGGATCTGAGATGAGGAGGTAGAAGTTGCCATAACGCTTGACCGGCAGCATCCCGAACCGCGCTGCAAACGCGATCTCCGCCTTCGGATCGACGAACGTGAACCAGTAGCTCTCGTTCCAGAGCGGCTTCGCGTTTGGTCCGGGCGTGTGCCGCGCGTCGTCTTCGGTAGTTGCCATGTGCTCGGAGCTGCCCATCTGTATCCCCTCTCGTCTCTCCGTTCGAACGCGTACGAGGGTAGCACACGCAGGCACGCCACTTGACGTTTTCTTCACCCGTCTTGCCTGGGCGTAACACCTGTTCCCACAGTCGCGTCCTTAATGAAAGGCACGAGCCCGCGTAGAAGAAATTCGGCTCGGCTGGAGGAAACAGATGGCATCAGATGGTACTTCACGGCTAACTCCCGGCATCGCTATCGCTGCGACGCTTGGCTGCCTCGTCATGGCCGCGCTCGTTATGGGCTCGCTCTGGCAGGCTGGCATTCACCACAACGACCTGACGGACGCGCAGACGCACGACAACGTCGCCGTTGCCTTGCAGAGCGCTGAGAATGAGGGCAAGGCGTCCAGCCAGATTCTGCAGTCCTACGTGGCCACCGGCGACCAGACATTGATCGCGCAGGCGCAGGCCCACACGCAGAGCGGCGTCCAGCAGCTAACCTCAGCGATCGCGCTGAGTGGTGGCGCTGACCCCAACGGCTTCGTTGCCAAGGGCCAGCAGCTAGTGCAGGTCTCGGGACAGGTCATCGCGCTGCGCCAGACGGGCGACATCCAGGGTGCGACCAGCCTGCTGACCGACCTTTCGCCGCAGTTCAACGCATTCATCACGGCCCAGGACCAGGTCATCGCCAACGAGCACCAGGCCGCCGCCGATAACCGCAGTTCCGCTGACAGCGCCAAGACGCTGACGTTCTGGCTGGCCGTGCTGGCCGGCGTCGTCGGCTTCGCGATGGTCGCTGGCGGAGTCTACGTCGTCACGCGGGCGCCCCGCCGCATCACGGGCACGGCATCCGCATAGCAAAGGGGATCGCGCGTCCGGCCGCCGGCGGATCGGAAGGTTCGCCGGGGCCGGCCGCTTAGCATTCGCTATGAGTACGGTTCCGACCGCTGTACCAGCCAAGTCCCGCAGCGATGCGGGGTCTTCTGCTGCTCGCCGCAAGCATTCGTCCTCTTCCGTTCGGTCACTAGTCATCGGCGGTTTTGGCTTGCTGCTCGTCGTGTTGGCCGCCGTCACAATTGGTGCGTCGATCCAGGAGCGGAAGCACCAGTCTGAACTTAGCGACCTCGAGCACCACTCTGCCGAGGCCACGCTTCTGCAGACCGCAGAAGCGCAGGCCAGCATCTCCGGCCTTCTTCTCCAGCGCTACGTCGTAACCGGCGACATGTCCTACGTGCAGGAGATCAATGACAGTGCCAACCGAGCCCAGGCCGCTCTCGAAGCAGCGCTCGCCAACGGTGGTCCGGATGGCCTCGCCACGGTCACGGCCACCGGCGCGCAGCTTGTGCAGAACGCGTCCCGCGCAACTGAGCTGCGCAGGCAGGGTGATGCGAACGCGGCCTCAGCCGTCGTCGAAGAGATCGTGCCGGCGTTCCACGTCTATCGCTTGCAACTCGAGGCCATGACCTCCGATGAGTTAAGCCAGGTCACGCTTCTCCGCCAACGCGCAAACGACGCCGGCGAGCTCGCGTTCTGGTTGCTTGTGCTATCGGGCAGTCTAGGCGCCCTGCTGGGCATCGCTGCGACGATCTGGATCGCGCGGGCAATCATCAAGCCGCTCGGCTCGCTCGAGCAAACCGCACGGCGCGCCTCCGAGGGCGATCTGACCGCGCGAGCGCCTGTCGGCGGCCCTCGGGAGTTTGCTCACCTCGGCTCCGTGCTAAACGAGATGATGGACAGGATCGAGCAGAACACGGACGACCTGCAGCGCGCCAACAGCGAGCTCACCGAAAAGAACAACGACCTTGTCGACGCGCGCAACGAAGCGGCGACCGACCCGCTTACGGGACTCGGCAACCACCGCTCATTCCAGAACTGCCTGCGCGAGGAAGTCGCGAAGGCACAGAGCGCCGGCGGGACTCTAGGGCTGATTATCATGGACCTCGACGGCTTCAAGGAGATTAACGACTCGCTTGGCCACCTCGCCGGCGACAAGATGCTGCGCGATCTGGCCCTGCGTCTCGTGCAGGTGACCCGCAACGAAAGCACCTTCCGCTACGGCGGTGACGAGCTCGCGGTCCTCGTCCCCGGCGCACGACCGGCCGAAGCAATCGCGATCGCCGAGCGCCTGAAGGAGGCCGTCTGTGAAGTGCGAACGCCGGACGGGCAGACGGTCACCGGCAGCATCGGGGTCGCCTGCTTTCCGACGTCTGCCACCACACCTGAGGATCTCGTCTATCGCGCCGACATGGCGATGTATTGGGCGAAGTCCAGCGGCAAGAACCGGGTCACCGCCTGGGACAACACCATCGCCGCTGAGTTCGCCAACGCGCCGCGCTACAACGCCGGACGCCAGACGCAGCCGGACGTGGTCGCCGCGTTCACCACCGCACTGTGCGCGAAAGACCCGCCGACGCGCGCCCACACCGAGCGTTGCTCCTGGTACACCGCCGGTCTCGCCGCCGAGCTTGGGCTCAGTCACGAAGACGTCGCTAATGCGCGCCTCGCATCGCTGCTGCACGACATCGGCAAACTCGTCGTCCCGGACGAGATCTTGCGCAAGCCCGGCCCGCTGACTTATGACGAAGCGGTCACTATGCGTCGCCACTCAGTCGATGGCGCGAACATGCTGACGCAGGTCGAGTCGCTTGCCAGCGCGGTGCCCGGTATCCGTCACCACCACGAGCACTATGACGGCAGCGGTTACCCGGACGGCCTTGCCGGCGACGAGATCCCCGTCGTCGCGCGAATCCTGCTCGTCGCCGACGCCTACGACACGATGGTCAGCGGCCGCCTCTACGCCAACCCAATCACCCCCGCCGAAGCGATCGCCGAGCTGGAGCGCCGCAGCGGCACCCAGTTCGACCCGCGCATCGTCCACGCCTTCGTCAACCTGATGAAGCGCACAGGCGGCGTCCCCGAAGAGCGCCGCCGCGCCGAACGCGTCGCCTCCTAGCACCCAGCCCTTGACCTCCGACCCCTGACCCTCGACCCTACCCCCATGCCCGACTACCCCAGCATCGACCTGCACGGCCTCTTCGCCGACGAAGCCTGCGATCGCGTTGAGCTTGCTATCAAGGACGCGCTCGCCACTGGCCACTACAAGTTGCGGATCGTCCACGGGAAGGGAAGTGGCATCCTCCGCCGCGAGATTCGCGCCCTCCTCGACCGTCATCCGCAGGTCCGCACGTACCAGAACGCCTCGCCCCACGACGGTGGCGACGGCGCGACAGTCGCGGCGCTCGGCTCCCGCTACTAGCGCCGACGGTCGGTTCGCTGCGCAAATGCGATGCCCACGGCCCGATTTGCGACGGCTCTCGACTGACGGCAGCCGTTAACATTAGCGACAACATGCGTCGTGCTCTCAAAGCTGCCAGACCGTTCCTGCCGATCATTCTCGCGGTCGCTCTGCTGGTCGGCCTCTCGTTCCGTGTGCATCCAGCAGACGTCTGGAGCGAGCTCCGCAAGGCAGACCTCTACTGGATTCCGGCGCTGCTCCTCGCCAACCTGGCGTCTGACTTCTTCCGGGCGGTTCGCTGGCAACAGATGCTCCCCGAAGAACGACGCCCGCCCGTGTACCTGCTGTTCTTCTCAGCGCACATCGGGTCCGCCGTCAACTTTCTGATCCCCCTCCGCGCCGGGGAAGCGATCCGCCTCCGCATCGTCTCCCAGCGCACGGGCGTCAAGCCCGCCGGTCTCGTCGCTGTAATGTTGAGCGAGATTCTTTCCGACCTTCTGACCTTCAGCCTTTACATTGCCATCGGCCTCGCGTTGATGAGCGAGGCGACGTTTCTCTGGCCGGTCGGCGTGCTGGTTGCCGTCGTCGCGGTGTCAGCGCTCGCGGGCGCCATCACGCTCGCCAAGCGCGGCGAGTCGTGGACCGGCCCGCCGACGGGTAAGGGCAAGCGCAACTGGTTGGGCAAGCAGCTGTACAACTTCGCGACGGGCCTCGCGCCCTTGCGCCGCCCTGAGCGCTTCGCAATTCTCGTGGCGACCGCACAGGTGATGTGGATGTGCGAGACGCTAATGTTCTACATGAGCGGTCAGGCGCTCGGCATCGACCTCTCGTTTCCTGCGTACATGCTGCTCGTCGTCACCGCCAACGTCGCCGGCTCGATCCCGATTACGCAGGCCGGCTTCGGTGTCTTCGAGGTTGGAGTTGTCGGCGTGATGAAAGCGCTCGGCGTGCCCGAGCTACAGGCCGCGACCTACGCGATCTTCGTGCACGTTCTGCTGACGGCGCCCCACATCATCTACGGCCCGGTTGCCGCGCTGATCCTGCGCGTGCGTCTATCCGACATCCTCATCTTCAAATCGACAGAGGAGGACGGAAACGACAAACCTCCACAGATGGTGCCGGCCACAACTACCGCCGACTCTGGTTGACGCGTCCGCGCGACCGCAGGAACTCGAGCCCGGCCGGCGTGATGCACACGCTTTCGCCCGAACCGCGCTCACGCGTGCACACGACGAACCGCATTCGCACGGCGTCTTCCCAGATCGGGAATCGCGGACACGACGTCCGCCACGCCTCCATCACCTCCGCGTACGGCCGCGACTCGCGCGCTATCCACTGTACAAGGTCGAGCACAAGGCTCTCGTTCTCCAACGCTTTCGTCTCGGTGGCCACGGCTACTTCATCGTATGCGTGGGAGGCGAGCCGTACAACGCCTAAGCATCGTTCGTCACCCACATCTCCGGTATCCCCTCGACGTGGGCGTTGCCCATCGCTTCGCGCAACTCCGGGCTCGCGATCAGCGCGTGCGCCTTGTCGGCGGAGTCGAAGTCGTGCGTGACTGTGACATCGTTCGTATCGTCGACGCTGCGGTAGACCGCGTCGGCCTTGACGCCCATGCTCCTGCGCTTCGCGTCGAAGTCGTCGTAAACCTTGCGCCACCCTTCGTAGTTTGAAACTTTGTGTCGGACAAACAAGCGGACCATTTCTAACCTCCTCCAATTACCCTGATTAAGTGCTCGCAGTCTATCAGGCGAACGTGAGAGCGCGATGCTATGCTTAGCAACGCTATGCCAGATACAAAATACGGATTCTCCACCACCACAGACGAACTCCTCGACAAGCGCGACCTCACCGGCCAGCGTGTGCTCATCACCGGCGCCTCCGCCGGCCTCGGCGTCGAGACGGCGCGCACTCTCGCGGCACACGGCGCCAGCGTCGTCATGTGCGTCCGCGATCTCGACAAGGGCGAGCGAGCCGCCGTCATCGTCCGTACTGACGCGATGCCGCACGCAGCCGTCGAAGTCCGCGAGCTAGACCTCGCCTCGCTGGCCAGCGTCCGTACCTGCGCCGACGCACTCCTGGCCGAGGGTCAGCCGATCAACGTGCTCATCGCCAACGCCGGCGTCATGGCCGCGCCGCAGGGCAAGACCACTGACGGCTTCGAGACGCAGTTCGGCACCAACCACCTCGGGCACTTCGTCTTTGTGAACAAGCTCGTCCCCCTTGTTGTCGCTGGCGCGCCGAGTCGCATAGTCGTCCTAGCGTCGTCAGGCCACCGCTTCTCCGATGTCGATCTCGATGATCCAAACTTCGAGCGCATCGCGTACGATCCGTGGGTCGCCTACGGTCGCTCCAAGACCGCTAATGTCCTCTTTGCCGTCGCACTCGATGAGCGTCTGCGTAAACGCGGCGTCCGTGTCTGCGCTCTGCACCCGGGCGGCATCCATACCGAACTAAGCCGCCACATGACACCGGACGTGCTGCAAGGGCTGATGTCGCGCATGCCGAAAGACGCCCCGCCGTACACCTTCAAGACGATCCCGCAAGGCGCCGCCACCTCAATCTGGGCGGGCTTCATCGCCGATGCGGAAGAAGTTGGCGGGCACTACTGTGAAGACTGCGCCGTCGCCGAGCCTAATGCGGACGCCGGCTTTTCCTCCGGCGTCCGCCCCTACGCCGTCGATCCGGAACGAGCAGAGGCCCTCTGGGCGCGCAGCGAAGAGCTAGTCGGCGAACGCTTTCCGCTGACCTAGCGCTGCCAGGCCGCGACGAGGTCTTTGTATTCGGGGTGCTGCGAGATGTAGTACGCGACGTACGGGCACAGCGGCGCGACCGTCAGCCCGTTCTCTCGCGCGTAGTCCAGACCGTGCTTCGCCAGTCGCGCTGCCACCCCGTGGCGCTCCATTGAGCGCGGCGTTTCCAGATGTGTGAAGACGATACTGTTGTCCCGCATCCTGTACTGCAGCAGCGCGACGTCGTCGCCGCAGCGAATCTCGAAGCGCTTCTTCTCACCGTCCTGCTCAATCGGCAGCTCTTCAATCGCGACGTCCATCATAGTTAGATCCTTCCTCGCCAGATGCCCGCAGGCTCAAACTTCATCGGCACGTCTACGAGGATTACCTCGCTCGGTTCGCGCGCTTTGATCCGCAGCTCCCGCTGTTCTGTGACCTTCGCTGCATCGCCCGTCGTCACGTCTTCGTCGTCGAACGTCGCCGCGCCGTCGATCAAGTAGACGTAGACGCCGCGCCCGTCGCCGATTGCGTGCGTGACCTCCGTCCCCGCTGCAAGCGAGCCGATGTGCACGGACGCATCCTGGTGCAGCTTTACGACGTCGCCGCCCTGCGGCCCGATCACCCTCAGCAGCTTGTTCGTGCGGTCCTCTTTCGTGAACACACGCTGCTCGACCTCCGGCTTGAGGCCGCCCTCCTTCGGCAGAATCCAGATCTGGATGAAGCGCATCCCGTCGTCCTGTGAAGCGTTCTGCTCGGAGTGCAGCGCTCCCGACCCGAGCGTCATTCGTTGCACCGAGCCCGCCGGCAGCGGCCCGTATGCTCCACCAACGTTGTCCTTGTGCCCGAACAAACCTTCCACGACGTACGTCAGACCCTCGACATCGCGGTGAGGGTGCATCGGCCAGATCGCGCCGGGCGTCAGACGATCGTCGTTGAACACGCGCATCGCGCCGAAGCTGTCGTTCTCCGGATCGCTGTACGCATCGAACGAGAAATGCCAGCGCGCGCGGAACCAGCCGCCCTCCGTGTCGTATATGTCCTTATCGCGCCGCACTGTGATCATTCAGGCGTCCTCCTGACCACAATGATAGTCCTCTTCCCGTTACCAGAGATGCGCCAGCCGCACAATCGCCGCCGTCGAGATGCGCGGTCCCGCCGTTCTCGTCGGCCGCGCCGTTGGGCCGCTGCCGCTTCCCGTCGGCCCCGGCGTACCAGTCACACCGGGCGTTGGCGTTGGCGTAGGCGTCTTCGTAGGCGATGAGGTTGGCCCAGGCGTCGCAGCCTTTGTCGGCGTGACCGTTACTCCTGCCACGTTCGGCGATCGCGTCGCGCGGCGCGTCGGCGTGCCCGGCGCGTGCGTCGGCGTTGGGCTGGCCGTTGGCGTTGGGCTGGCCGTTGGCGTTGGGCTGGCTGTTGGCGATGGTGTCGGGCTGGTCGTTGCTGATGGTGTCGGGCTGGCTGTTGGCGTTGGCGTCGGGCTGGCCGTTGGCGTCGGGCTCGGGCTTGGCGTCGGCGAAGGCGATGCTGTTGGCGTTATGCCAAAGCACGTCGGGATAACGAACTCGACCACGATCTCTCCAACTGCAGCACCCTGGCTGCATGGCGTCGGCGACGGCGTTGGCGATGCAGTTGGCGTCGGCGAAGCAGTCAGCGTCGGAGTCGGTGACGGCGTGTCCGTCGGAGTGGCCGTTGGAGTGGCAGAAGCCGTTGGCGTCGGCGTTGGGCTTGGGCTGGCCGTTGCCGTCGGCGTGCCACAGGCAACCAAACCCTCCGCCTGAACCGCTTCCGGCGTCTTCGTCGGGGTTGGCGTTAGTTCCTGCACCCCGACGTCGCTAATGCCTTCGAAGAGGAAGCACGTTGGTGTTGGTGATAGCGTTGGGCTTGGTGTCGGCGTGGGAGTCGGCGTTGGCGTTGGGCTTGGCGTTGGACTCGGGCTAGCAGTCGGCGTCGGCGAATTCGTGGCGGCAGATACCACGACAGTGTCCGTACACGTATTGTTGTTCTGGTTGCCGTCGGCGTTGCTGGGGAAGCTCGCCCGGCAGACGGTCCCGCTGCTGGGGTTCTTGTAAGTTCCGGGCGCGCTGGCGGTCGCCGTGAAACTCACAGTGAAACCGCCGCCAACCGCGATCCTTATGCGTTGTCCGTTCGTCTTGCAGTTCAACTGGTTAGTGAGGAGGGTACAGCCGAAGGTGGCCGAACCGCCGGTCTGCAGATCGGTGAGACCAACAAAGTTGCTGAGGACTGGCGAACCGTAGACGACGTTCGACGGAAGGGGCTCGTCCTGCAGCAAGAAATCCAGGCCCGGGTCTGTGTATTGAGCCGCGTCGTCACCGATGTTGTCGACGCGGATGGACCACGTCCACGTCTGACCCACATAAGCTGTCCCGCTAACGTCGTTTGTCTTGGTTGCGATCATATCTGGGGCGTGCACGACGACGGT
This sequence comes from Chloroflexota bacterium, assembly GCA_039933275.1. Taxonomy (GTDB): domain Bacteria; phylum Chloroflexota; class Dehalococcoidia; order SM23-28-2; family RBG-16-64-32; genus DATKKM01. The sequence goes on from JBDTOK010000089.1 coordinate 9,328, forward strand.
GTCGGTGTTGCAGTTGTTGTTGGACTCGTTAGACTCCGCGTTCTGGTTTAGCGGGTCGATGGCACATTGACCGTCCGGGTTCGTGTACGTGCCGGCGAAGAACGCCGCGCCGTAGAAGGTCAGGTCGAAAGAGCCGCCCGGGTCTATCTGCCCCGGCACGTTGTCTGTGCACTTGAGGGTCTGCGTATCGGACTCATCTGCGATTACACAGGTAAACTGCCCCGACACGCCGACTGAATTGGTCGGCGGAATCGGGTTGCCGGGCAGCTGGGTGACGAGGTCGCCGTACTCGATTTGCAAACTCGTTCCCGGTAGCTCGTCGATCAGGAAGTAGCCGACGTCAGGGAGAAACGCGGGTGCGTTGCCGACGTTGGCGACGTGCAGCGTCCAGTTCCACGAGTTCCCGAGCGTGGTCTCACCACTGTGGTCGTTCGATTTCGTAATCGTCAGGTCTGGCGCCGGTGCCGGACTCGGCGTTGGCGTTGGACTCGGTGTCGCCGTTGGACTTGGCGTTGCCGTCGGAGTATCCGTCGGTGTCGGTGTCGCTGTAGGAGTTGGAGTCGGCGTTGGCGTCGCCACCTCCACTTCGTACGCACCGAGGTCACATACGCTGCCCTGCGGGCGAGACACGCCGCGCTGGTCAACGTCTGTGCAGGTGGTCGCCGTGTCGAGCAGAGTGCTGGCCGAGCCCGGCTTGTGCGTCGGCGTCAGGCCCGGCGCGTTGATCAGCAACGGGCCGAGGTTCGCGTCTGATGGGATGAAGGCGCCGCAGTTTAACGCGGCCAATGTGTTGTCCGTGCAAGCGTTCGGACCGTCCGCAATCGCCGGGTCCGTCAGCGTCAGCGCCGCGTCCCCGAAGAGTGCGATAGCGGAGGCTTTATTGGATGCATAACTGAGCGCGGTGGTGGTGAATACGACCGAGAGTGTGCCGCCATCGCTGGCGAGGGCGCCGCCAATTCCCTGTCCGAACTCACCGAGACAGAAACCCGGTGAGTAGCCGGGGGAGCCCCCGGTGGCCGAGTTGCTGGAAAGCGTCGAGTTTGTCAGCGTGACGGTGCCGCCGTGGCTGAAGATTGCGCCGCCCATGCCGGCACCACCACCGCCGCAGCTAGCTCCGCCGTCACCACCACCGGTGCCACCTGTGCCCGGCGCGCCTTGCGCTCCGCCAAGCTGAGTGCCCTTGAGACCGCCGCCACCGCCACCGCCACCGAAGCCGCCGTTCCCGCCCGGAACACCCGGCGGGTTGACCGTGGTGTCGTTTCCAAGGCCGGAAGCACCGCCGCCACCGCCATAGCCTCCGGCCCCACCGGCTCCGGCCGCCGAGTAAAAATTCCCTCCTGTAGACCCGCCGACGCCGCCGTTGCCGCCGCCGCCGCCGCCCCCTCCGAAGCCGCCCGGCCCTCCCGGTGCGGCTGGGGGCGGGACAGTAGCGTCGTGAACTCCGGCGCTGCCGTTGCCGCCACCGTTTGTGGCGGAGGGCGCGCCTGGGCCACCTCCTG
>JBDTOK010000090.1:0-10689 GCA_039933275.1 Chloroflexota bacterium
GTTGGTGATGATCGGGAACCACATCATCAACGAGGAGCTGACTATCAGGACGTGGACGAAGAAATGGAACCAGTGGTGGTTCAGGGTGAAGTCCATCGATTCCGGCAGGTGGGTGAGGACGAGCACCGAGTTGAAGAAGCCAATCGTGACGAGAGGGTGGAGGACGACTTTGGCCACCGGGTAGACGCCTCTACGCAGCAGGAGCGCCTCGTAGAGCCATGTAGGGACGCCCGCAAGCAGTAGTGGGGCCGCCACTAGGCTGAACAGCAGGTGCTGCAGCATATGGGCGCTCAGCAGCCAGCCTTCGCTCAGGTCGTGGAGGGGGGTGCCGCCGGCCAGGTAGAGCACAGCGACGCCGGAGACGTAAAACGCCACCTGCCGCCGCTTGACTCGCCCCGCGTCGACGAGATGGGGGCGCCAGATCGTGACGGCGTACCAGTAAGCGACCAGCAGGCCTAGACAGAGGACGATGACGTCCGGGTGAAGGTGCCAGGTATACCAGTTGTCGCTGGCGGTTACGTGCAGCGGTATCGTAATCACCGCTCTACCCTGCTTCCCGGCGCTCTACGGCGTCGAGCCCCCTAGACCAACTGCCCGTGGAGCGCGACCAGGACGACCGTAAAAACGGAAGCCGCCGTCGCCAACCCCATCAGGAATAGCGTACTGAATAGTCTGTTATCGAATCGCAAGTGCATGAACCACAGGACGACCAGTGAGAACTTGATGGCAGACAGCCCGATCAGCGCGGCGACGAGCAGATTGTGGCCAAGACCAACGTAGTAAATGCCGACTTCGATGGCGGTGATGATGAAGAGGATCAGCCCGATCTGGGTGTATTCCGTCACTCCCGGATGATGCTCGGCGTGGGCGTCGTCGGCGCCTTCCTCTTCCGTAATGATCGGTTCGCCGCGCTTGCGTCGATATTCGGCCAGTGTCATGCGTCAGTCCTTACTGGGGCTGGATGAGGTAGACGAGCGTGAAGATGATGATCCAGACGATGTCGACAAAGTGCCAGTAGAGGCCGGCCAGCTCGATCTTGAGCGAGTCCTGCTTCTGGATGCCGCCGCGGAACGAGTACGTCAGCAGCGACAGCAAGATCAGCACGCCGATCGTGACGTGAGCGCCGTGGAAGCCGGTAAGGACAAAGAAGGTGGTGCCGTAGAGGTTGGCGGAGAGGCTCAGGCCCTCGTGGTGGAACTCGGTGAACTCGTAGGCTTGGCCGGCGATGAACATAGCGCCAAGGATGGCGGTTGTGGCCAGCCAGATCTGCATATTCCGCACGTTGCCCTTCTGAATCGAGGCGAGGGCGAGCACCATGCTGACGGACGACATCAGCAGGATGAAGGCGCTGACCGAGGTGAAGGGAATGTCGACGAGGTCTTCCGGGTACGGGCCGGTCAGGCTGTGGCCCCGGTAGAGCAAGTAGGCCGCGATCAGCGAGCCGAAGAACAAGCACTCTGAACCGAGGAAGAGCCACATGGCCAGCTTCCGGTTGTCGATGCCGGTGGAGGTTTCGAGGTGCGCGCTGCCTACAGCCACAGGTCCTCCTACGCTTCTTCTTCTGCTGCTGGCTCAAGCGCCCAGCCGTAGAACCCAACGACAAGCAATGTCACCCCGACTGGTACCAGCGCGTAGTCGTAGATTAGGCCGGTGGCGATGAACGGGAAGCCGAGGGCGGCGATCAGCGGCATGAACGACGGCGACGGAAGGTGAATGCCGTGCCCACCGTGGTCATCGTGATCGGCGCCGTGGCCGTCGCCACCGGAAAGCGTCGGTGCGTGGGCGGCGCCGGCGAGCACCGGCACGACGTTGCCCTGCGCGTCTTCCTGGTACTTGCGGTGCCAGAAGTCGTCGCGCGAGTGAACGATTGGAATTTCGGCGAAGTTGTAGTGCGGGGGCGGAGACGGGATCGTCCATTCCAGCGTGCGGCCGTCCCACGGATCGGCGCTGGCGGGCTTGCCCTTCCGGATGCTCCAGAGGAAGTTGATGATAAAGATAAGCACACTCAGAGCGATGGTAAACGCGCCGATGCTCGACAGCAGGTTCCAGAGGTTCCATCCGTAGTCCGAGGGGTACGTGTAGATGCGGCGCGGCATGCCGAGCAGGCCGGAGATGTGCATCGGGAAGAACGTCAGGTTGAAGCCGATGAGCATGAGCCAGAAGTTGATGTGGCCCAGGCGCTCGTTCAGGAACTTGCCGGTGAACTTCGGGAACCAGTAGTAGATTCCGGCGAAGAGGGCGAAGATCGCGCCGCCGAAGAGCACGTAGTGGAAGTGCGCGACGACAAAGTACGTGTCCTGTTGCTGGTAGTCCGACGGCACCATTGAGTGCAAGACGCCGGAGAGACCGCCGATTGTAAACATGGCGACGGTTCCGATGGCGAACATCATCGGTGCCTTGAAGCGGATGGAGCCGCCCCATAAGGTCCCCATCCAGTTGAATATCTTCACGCCGGTCGGCACGGCGATAAGAATCGTCGATATGCCGAATGCCGAGTTAGCGACCGTGCCCAGTCCAGTGGTGTACATGTGGTGCACCCACACCCCCCAGCTCATGAAGCCAATAGCGATGCCGGAGAAGACGACGAACGGATAGCCAAACAGCGGCTTGCGCGCAAAGACGGGCAGAATTTCGGAGACGATGCCGAAGGCGGGCAAGATGAGGATGTACACCTCCGGATGCCCGAAGAGCCAGAACATGTGCTGCCAGAGCAGCGGGTTGGCCCCGGCGGCCGGGTTGAAGAAGTTCGCGCCGAAGAGGCGGTCGAACGTCAGCTCGAACAACGCCACTGCGATGACCGGCATAGCGAAGATGATCAGGAACGAGGTGACGAGCGTCATCCAGATGAACACGGGCATGCGAAACAGCGTCATGCCGGGCGCCCGCATGTTGAGGATCGTCACGATGAAGTTAAAGCCACCGGCCAGGGACGCGATGCCAAGTATCTGAATTCCCAGCATCCAGAAGTCCATGCCGTGACCCGGCGTGTACGCGCGCAGGTTGAGCGGCGCATACCCAAACCAGCCGCCATCCGGCGCGCCGAGATCGCCGCTGAAGATGTTGCGTGTGAAGAAGCTTGCGTTCAGGAAGAGCGCACCGGCGATGAAGGTCCAGTAGCTGAAGGCGTTCAGTCGCGGGAAGGCGACGTCACGGGACCCGATCATCAGCGGCACCATGAGGTTGAAGAACGCATTGCTGAGCGGCATGACGACGAGGAAGACCATCGTCGTGCCGTGCATCGTGAAGAGGCGGTTGAACTCGTCGTTGGTGAGGACGTTGGCGTTCGGGCCGGCCAACTGGGCGCGCATCAGGAGCGCTTCACAACCGCCGATGCAGAAGAAGATGAACGCGGAAACACCGTAGAGGACCCCGATGCGCTTGTGGTCTACGGTGGCGAACCAACTGAGGATCGGGTTGTGCTCAGCGGCCTGGCGCGCATTGCGCAGCGATTCCGCGAGCGGGCTTGTTCTTGGCGCGGCGATGGTTGCCATCGATTATCCCCCTGTCGCCTGCGGTGTTGCGGTTGGCGTTGGCGCCGGACTGGCAGACGCAGCAACGGGCGACGGAGTGGCCGCCGGAGTCGCCGAGCGGACCGGCGTTGGTTTTGGCGTCGCATTGAGTTGCGCCTGTTGTTCGTCCACCCACTTCTGGAAGTCTTCCGGCGAATCAGCGTGGACGATCATCTTCATCGTCGCGTGGTCCAGGCCGCAGTACTCCGCGCACTCGCCGTGGAACGTGTCGGGCTTGTCAGCGACCAGCCAGAGCACGTTGTCTTCGTTGGGCACGACGTCCAGCTTTCCACCCAGGCGTGGGATCCAGAAGCTGTGGATGACGTCGGCGGAGTGCAGTCGGAACGCCACCTGGCGGCCGGTCGGGATGTGCGGTTCGGCCGGCAAGAACAGCGGCTGACCAGACGGGTCTTTGATATCGGGGTAAGAGAAGCTAAAGCTGTAGCGTTGGGCATCGACATCGATGACGTAGGCGTTGGCGTCCGGGCTCCTGCCAAGGTCCCAGATCATCGCCACCATCGGCACACCGACGATGAGCAACAGAATCGCCGGTGCAATCGTCCACGTCAGCTCAAGGCGGGTGTTACCTTCGATCTGCTTTGGCGGGCGGGAGTTCGGATCACGCTCGCGGAACCGGAGGCACATCAGGACAATTCCGCCCAGGACGAGAATCATCACGCCGATGGCCGGCCACATCGCGAGGTAGAAGAGGTCGCGCTGCTTGCGGGCGACCTCGCCCTCAGGGGCGAACGTGTTCTGGGGGGTGTCAGTGGTGCAGCCGGAGATAAGCAGTACGAAAATAGCCAGCATCAGGAGCAGGGGGACGTACCTGGGCGCGTTTCGTCGGATGGTGCGGAAGAGATCGCTCACGGCCGGTTTCCGCCGCTATGATCAGATACGGAACATGCGTAGGTCAACGGGATCAGCCTCGGACCAGGACATCTAAAGCGATCGCCCCGAAGAGAAGCGCCAGATAGGCGATGGAGTAGCGAAATACGCCAAGGGCGTCCTTTACAGTGCCTGTCCTGAACAGTTTCGCGGCGTAGTAGATGAATCCGGCCCCCAGGACGACGGCAGAGGCGAAGTAGATGACGCCCAGATCGCTGACCAGGGCAAGGGCAATCGTGCTGGCGACGAGGACGAACGTATAGCCGAAGATCTGGCGCTTCGTCTCGTCGATACCGGAGACGACTGGCAGCATGGGGATGCCGGCGCGCTTGTAGTCGCTCGAGTAGTTTATGGAAAGCGCCCAGAAGTGCGGCGGCGTCCAGAGCGTGACGATCGCGAACATCAAGATCGCCTCGATCGAGACGCTGTTGGTGACAGCTGCCCACCCGATCATCGGCGGCATAGCACCAGCCGCGCCACCGATCACGATGTTCCACGAGGTGTTGCGCTTGAGGATCAGCGTGTAAACGACTACGTAGAAGACGAAGGCCGCGAGCGTCAGAGCGGCCGCCAGCGGATTTACGAAGATGTTGAGAAATGCGAATCCAGCGCCGCCCAGCACCAGCCCGAAGAGCGCGGCACGTTCCGGCTCGACAGCGTGGGAGGGGATGGGTCGCACGCGGGTGCGGTACATGATCTCGTCGATATCGCGGTCAAAGTACATATTCATGGCGTTCGCGCCGCCCGCCACAACGGAACCGCCGAACACAGTGGCAAACATCAGCCAGACGGACGGAAGCCCGCCCTCGGCCAAGATCATCGCCGGGAGCGTGGTGATCACCAGCAGGCTGACGATGCGCGGCTTGGTGAGGCGCACGTAGGCGGAGAGAACGCCGCGTATGTCGCGAGCCGCAGCAGCCGTGGTTGTGGTGATCGTCGCCAAGCTCAGGAGGATCCCTTCGTTAGACGCAGGCCATTCTGGTACGCCCACGCCATCGTGAAGGCTAGCACGCCCCAGACGGCAGACGCTAGCGCCAAATGCAGGATTCGCACGGAGGTGGCGAGCTCCAGCCAGACGTTAAGGGCGCCCACCAGCGCCTGCGCGGCGATAAGCACGCCGGCAAGCGTAAGCAGCCAGATGACCCGAGAATCTACCTTCGCGCGGATCGCGGTGATAAACAGGCCGAGATAAAGCAGGCCCAGGCTGCCCGCGATGAGGCGGTGGACGTAGTGCAGCCAACCAGCCTCGGAGTCTGCGGGGGTGACGCCGCCGTCGAAGAGCGGCCAATCCGGGTAAGCGAGCCCTGCGTGTTTCTGGGAGACAAACGCCCCGGAGATGACAAGCGCAAAGACGCCCGCGAGCACGACAACTGGCAGCACCTCGGGCCTGAGAATGCCGTGGTCGGCCGGTCGAAATAGCCGGGCGGTGATGATGATGAGCACCGTGAGGAAGGTCAGTGCAACGGAGAGGTGCATCGCCACGCTCCAGGCCGCGTTGCCGCTATTGACGGTCGCTCCGCCGAGAAGAATCTGCACGAGCAACACCACCCCTGAAGCGATCGCCAGCTTCCAGAGCAGCGGATCCTCGTGGCGCCGGCGCCAGACGCCGTAAATCAGTCCGATCAGCACGAACGTGATCAACGTGGCGACCAAGCGGTGTGTGAACTCCACCCAGACTTTTGCTTCCAGCGGCGGAATGACATGGCCTTTACAAAGCGGCCAATCCGGACAGGCCTGGCCAGAGTCAGTCGCACGCACGGTGCCACCGAGCACAATCATCCCGTAAGTGAGAAGGGCGGCTGACGCAGCGTACCAGCGCAGGTCGACCTTGGCACGGACGCGGGCGATCAGTCCGCGATCAGGGGCTCTTCCAGCCAGAGTGGTTGCCATCACAGCTACTCGCGCAGACGCATTCGAGGCGGGCGGCGGAAGAGGGTCGAAATCAAGAAGAATCCTTTGTGTGAATAATCACAAATCGCAGAGCGGGGGTCAATAGGAAAAGAGGTGTGGTTCTTGCTCTACGCGTCCTGTCTCGGCCATACTCGGACAAGCTACAGATACGGGAGCGCAGAGAGTATGGCCGACGAAACGCAGACGGCGCCGCCGCCCTCAGACGACCCGGTACAGCAGTCGCTGGCCCGGCTGAAGGACAACATCCCGCCGGGGACACTCCTCAAGAACGTGGTTGGCCCAGCCCCAGCGCCCGGAGAGGCGACGGCCTACATCCCCCCAACCTACGCCTCTCGCTCCGAGTCCCGGCAACTGATCCACGACCGGGCGCTGAAGGACATCACTCGCCTCCGCTTCGGCTTCCCCACTGAGAAGTACCGCGATTTCAAGACGTACGTGAACCACCCGGCCCGCTCGATGGGCATCGAGATGCAGGGCGGGCTGGTCGCCTACCCCGACATCGTTGTCGTGCAGCACCCGGAGAACAACGCCCGCATCGTCGCCGAAGTTGAGACGAACGAGACGGTCCGCGAGGCGGTCGCGCGCTGGGAGTGGCTGCCTTACTCGGAGCTCGCGCCGCTTTACCTGTACGTGCCGGTGGGCAAGGCCGACGAGGCGCAGAAGCTGTGCAAGCAGTTCGGCATCCCGGTCGTCGGCATCCGTACGTGGCGCTACCTGGCCGGATACGAAGAACCGGAGATCAACGACCACTTCACGGTGCCAAGCGGACCGGAAGACCTGCTGCCTGGCTTCCTGCGCCCTAAGTCGTAGCGGTTAGGCCGCGCGCGACACCTGCGCGGACCCCACAACGCCCAGAGACTTGAAATGGCTACAAGGTGTAGCTGTCGTTAAGCGTATTTCTGTGCCTTCACTCGACTATAATCGCGCCAACTAAAAGGGGGTGCGGCATGACTATCTCTCGTCGTGCTATTTCCACAGCGGCCGTTCTTGGCGTTGTTGTTGTAGCTATTATCGGTTGGCTCATCTACGCAAACATGGCCTCGGCCGTGAACTATTACGTGGACCCCGCAGGCAACGATGGCAACGCCTGTACGTCACCTGGGGCAAGCGCCTGTCTCACGATACAGGGCGCGATTACGAAGGCAGCCCCATCGGGAGACATCATCCAGGTTGCGGCTGGTACCTACACCGAAAACATCACCGTGAACAAAAGCGTGAACCTGCAGGGGGCGCAGATGGGCGTCGCCGCTTGTGGCAGGTCCGCCACCGAGTCGGTGATCACCTCCGCCTCCGGCAACCTGATCACACTGATCACGGGATCCACCGGTTCTGTCATCGATGGATTCGCGTTCTCCGGGGCTACGGTCGGGATTAACTCCGCGACCGGTCCTCTGGACAACATGCGGATCCTGAACAACCGATTCGCCGGATTTTCTGGAAGCGGCATCTTCCTGAACGACAACGGCATCAACATCGACATCGATCAAAACTCGATCGATGGTACGTCTAAGACGACATCCGGTGACCTTCTGCACCTGGACACGGACAACTTCGACGGCATCCACATCACGAACAACTGCATCCAGAACGGCGCCACCGCCACCGGCATCTTCGTCGACGGTAACCACAACGTGGACAACAGCACGGCCGGCTCGCGCACTCCGCTGGTCAGTGGCAACCTAGTCAACGCTAACCAGACCGGCATCAACTCCGGCAGCCGCTCGTTCGGCTTCGGCACGATTTCCGGGAACACGATCACCAACAACCTGTTCGATGGCTGGCAGGGCGGCATTCAGCATACGAGCGTCGACGGAAACTCGTTCAAGGGGAACGGGCGTAACGGTCTCGTACTGACGAGCTTCGGGAACACCGGCGCGGACCGCGGCGGTCAGTTCACGACGATCACGAACAACTGCTTCGAGGCGAACGGCTTCGCGCAAGCTGGCGCGGGCCTGGCGTTCAGCGCAGCTCAGCTCGCTGGGACGATTTCGACGAACTCCGCCAATGCGAACAATATCTTTAGCAACGCCGTCGGCCTCCGCTACCTGGGCACGGAAGCAGTCGGCGCCTCCGGTAACTATTGGGGAGCTGCGGACGGTCCGTCCGCGCCAGGCGGTACAGGCAGCGGCGACTCGCTGGACGCAACTACCGTGGCCTACACGCCGTTCCTGACCGCGCCGTCACCGACGGTGCCGAACCCGCCGTGCGCGCCAGCGGCAACGCCGACCCCGAGCCCCACGCCAACGCCGACTCCAACTCCAACGCCTACACCCACAGCGACGCCGAGCCCAACGCCAGTAGTTACAGCCGTACCAGGTACGTGCTCAACGACGGCGCTGGACATTAGCACGGGCACGGCAGGCATTGGCTTCCTGGACCCGATCTGGACCATAGTCTCGTCCGTGCAACCGGGTGACGCCTACGGGATCGTTCCGCATCCCACGTACGTGCTTGCACCAACCGGCAGCAATTGGATCCACCCCGGGAACACGCCGGGCACCGACAACCAGGCGGTTGGCGCCTACGAATACGAGATGTCGTTTGTTATTCCCGGCAGTGCGACGAGTTTTACTATCAACGCGCAAATCGCCGTCGACAACGACGTCACCTTCACAATCGATAACGGGCCAACGATCCCCGGCTGGACGCTTTCTGGCACGACGGTGAGCGAGTTCAACCAGCTGCACTCCGTCACCTACCTCGACCCGAGTCCTACGGCGACGACGCATGTTCTGCAAGCGCACGTGACAAACGCCGGCGGCCCCGAAGCCTTCCTCCTCTCTGGCGATGTTACCTGCACGGAGGCAACGCCGACGCCAACTCCCACCCCGACACCAACGCCAACACCCACGCCGTCGCCGACGCCAACCCCGTCGCCGACGCCCACGCCTAGCCCTACGCCATCACCGACGCCAAGCCCCACGCCATCCCCGACGAACTCGCCGAGCCCGACGCCAGCTCCGACGAACTCGCCCAGCCCGACGCCGGCTCCGACGAACTCGCCGAACCCGACGCCCTCGCCGACGGCTCTACCGGCAACGCAGACGCCAAACGGAACGCCTGCAGTTGGTGGATTCGTTGATGTGACAACGGGTGGAGCGTCCGGATCAGCCGGCATCTCCATGGTCACACTGATGGCGATGGTCATTGGAATGGCCGTTGTTGGTGGGGGTGCGATCGCGGTCGCGAAGCGGCGCAGCTAGAACCAAATCCAGGCAGGCAAGACGAAGGGCCCGTGAACCGGGCCCTTCTCCTTTGCCCGGGCGAATGCACACTGGCGCCAAGGTGATTGAGGGGGAGTCACTTGGACGACCGCAGGTTCAGCGTCGGCGACATCAACCGCTGGACCAAGACGGTCTGATTACGCGCGAGCAAGCCGTCGCGATCCCTTGCGGCTGAAATGTCGGGAGCAGCCGACTCCTGCCGCACGAACTTCTGAAGCCGCCGAATCAGCGGACCGCCCGAACACGATGGCGTGGTGATTAGCAGCTGGCCGCCGGCGTGGGGGCTGGCTTTTGCGGCGATTGCTGGAGCGATGGCGGCATGCTGCGCATTCCGCTGAAGAATCGGGAGTGCCGGCAGCGGCCGTCGTCGGCGTTTGCGCGACGGTGTTTCGCTTCGTATTTGACGTTGCAAACGACAGCGCCTGGATCTGGGCGGCGTTCAAGGGGATTGGTGTTTCGTCAATGCTTCTCGCGATGCTGTACCAGAGTGCGCGGCGCGACTGGGCGCCGATGTTGCCGTGGCCTGCGGACAAAAAGCACCGGCGCCGCAGGAGGGGTTGCCAGCCACATCGCCCATTCCATGGGAGTCCCCGCCCGCGCGCCGGTAAGAGCAACGACGCCCAATCGTTGCATCTAGTAATACGCCGGTAGGTTGCCGGGGGATTGGGTGCCGCGGGATGTGGGTTTCGTGCTAGTTCGAGCGGTGTTGGGCAAGCGTTCGCCTTGAGCTCTTGTGTCGTGCCGGGCCTGCCTGAGGTCCCTCCGCTCTCGTTCTTGGAGTAGCGGTTAGTCGGGCGTGGCACGTCTCGCGGTGTCAGCGCGTGGTTAATTGCGGGCCGGTCCGGATGACACGCGTTCGTGCTGCCTCGGGCTAGGGTTTGAAGCCTAGCTTGGCCAGCGTTTCGCCGAGGGCTTCAAGGGTGGCGGATATGTCTTCTTCCTGGCAGAGGCCGAGGTGGCCGATGCGGAAGATTTTTCCGCTCAGTTTGCCCTGCCCGCCGGCGAGGATGATGTTGTAGTCGTCCTCCATGGCGTTGCGAAGTGCGCTGACCTCGATGCCCTCGGGGCATTTGACGGCGGTGACGGTGTCGGAGGCGTAGCGCTCGTCCTGGCATAGGAGCTCGAGGCCGAGCTGCTTGACGCCGGCGCGGGTGAAG
>JBDTOK010000091.1:0-10683 GCA_039933275.1 Chloroflexota bacterium
ATCACGCCGGACCTCTTCTACGAAAAGCTTTCGCACGCCAAGGACTTGCCGACTACCTCGGCGCCATCTGTTGGCGACTTTCTGAACGTCTACCGCGAGACACTGAAGACGACGGACGAGATCCTTTCGATCCACCTATCCTCGAAGCTTTCGGCGACTTACAGCACAGCTTGCCAGGCGGCGGCGCAGCTAAACGACGAAGGCGCGAAGATCGACGTTGTCGACTCGCAGTCGATTTCGATCGGGCTGATCTTCCTGGCGCAGGCGGCCCGCACAGCCGCGCTCGCCGGGGCGACGATCGACGAGATGAAGCGCATCGTTGAGAGCATGATCCCGCGCCTGCACATCTACGTCGTGCTCGACACGTTGGAGTACGTGCGGCGTGGCGGCCGAATCGGGCGGGCGCGCGCGTTCCTGGGGACGATCATGCGTGTCAAGCCGGTCTTGTCGTTCAAGGAGGGTGAGGTGCATCCTGAAGAGCGAGTGAGGACGCGCTCGCATGCACTTGACCGGATGTTCCAGCTCGCCACGTCATACCCCTCGACCGAGGCGATTGGCGTCGCATACTCCACGAACGCTGAGGAAGCGGACGCTTTCAAGAAGCGAATAGAGGAATCGCTGGACGGCCAGAAGGTGCAGATGGCACGGCTTGGGCCGGTCATCGGCGTACACGGCGGACCGGGAACGCTCGGCGTCGGTGTCCTGGAGGGAGATCACTAGAGTTTGGCGAGTCCTCTCGAAGGGCTGCGCAAGGTGCTGGCGCTGGAGCGCGCGAAGAAATACAACGACGCTGCCGTCGTCGGCGGCATCGACTCGTATCTTCTGAAATTCGCGCAAGACAACGGCGTCGAGATTAGCCATCCGATCTCGCGTGTGCTGCAGTCGCTGCCGCCCGGCGGGTATCGCGTACTTCATCCGATACAACGGGCGCGGGTCGTCGAGCAGCTGCTAACGGCTGCTGAGAACGGGCCCAGCGTCGGTGGTAAGCAAGGGCCGCCGCCACAAGAGCCTGCGCAGCCGCCGGCGAAGATCATGCAGTTCCCGCAGAAGAAATCGCCTGCGCCCAGGGCGAAGACGCCCCGGAAGGCACCGGCTAAGAGCGAGACGAGCGCGACTGAGATTCAGGCGCCAGTTGGCGCGATCGGGACGATTGATGCGCCGCTGACAGCGCTGGGCATCAAACGCGGCGATGCGGAGAAGTTCCGCAAACTCGATGTGGCGACGGTTCGCGATCTGTTGTTCCACTTTCCCTCGCGGTATCACGACTACTCAGAGGTGCGGCCGATTTCGGACCTGCAGTTCGGCGAAGAGCAGACGGTAATCGGGACAGTGTTTGCGGCTGGATCGAAGACGATTGGGCGGTATCGCAGGGGGACGGAGGCGATCCTGAGCGACGCCAGCGGCACGCTGCGGGTGATCTGGTGGGGACAGACGTACGTGGCGCGGCGACTGAAGCAAGGGATGAAGGTGGCGCTGAGCGGGAAGGTGACGGAGTTCCGCGGGCGCATGCAGATGGAGAACCCGGAGCTGGAGCCGCTTGAGGACGAGTCGCTGCACACGAGGCGGCTCGTGCCGGTGTACCCGAGCACCGAAGGCCTCTTCCAGAAGACGCTGCGGACGGCGACTCGCGTGGCGGTAGACGCGTACGGCGACATGCTGGAAGACTCGCTGCCCGCGGCGCTGCGCCGAAAGCACGACCTGATGCCGGCGCCAGAGGCGATACGGCAAGTTCACTTTCCGGACGACCTGGAAACGGCGGAACGGGCGCGCGCCCGCTTCGGGTTCGAGGAGCTGCTGTACATCGAGCTGGGGGTTGTGCGCCGGCGGAAGGAGTGGCAGGACGTCGGCGGTGCGCCTGTGTTGGCGTTGCCGTCGGCGAAGTTAGAGGCGTTTCTCGAATCACTGCCGTTCACGCTGACGAAGGCGCAGCGGGCGGCGATAGATGATGTGCTACAGGACACCGGCGATGAGACGCCGATGACGCGGCTGCTTGAGGGAGACGTTGGCAGCGGCAAGACAGTTGTGGCTGCTGCGGCGCTTCTGGCGGCAGTGGCGAGCGGCTACCAGGGCGCGATCATGGCGCCGACAGAGATCCTGGCGGAGCAGCACATGCGCACGTTTACCCGCATCTTGCAGCCGGAGCGGCCAGACGATGGGCCGAAGGGGCCGTGGTTCCAGGCGGAAGGCCCGGGCTACGTGGTGCTGGACACGCCGTACATGGATGCGCCCGTGCGGGTGGCGCTGCTGACCGGGAGCCTGAAGGCGGCGGAGAAGACGGCCGTGCAAGCGGCGATCGCCTCTGGGGAAGTGGATATCGCGATTGGGACGCATGCGCTCTTACAGGAGGGCGTTTCGTTTCAGCGGCTGGGGCTGGCGGTGATTGATGAGCAGCATCGGTTCGGCGTGGAGCAGCGGGCGACACTGCGCGAGAAGGGCGGCAGTCCGCATGTGCTGGTGATGACGGCGACGCCGATCCCGCGCACGCTGGCGCTAACGTTGTACGGCGATCTCGACATCACCGTGCTGAACGAGATGCCGCCGGGACGCCCGGCGGTGAAGACGTGGCGCGTGCTGCCGTATCGACGCTCGGAGGCGTTTGAGTTCGTCGAGAAGAAGCTGCTCGAGGGGCGGCAGGCGTACGTGATCTGCCCGCTCGTCGAGGAGTCGGCATCGGTGGAAGCGAAGGCGGCGGTACAGGAGTATGAACGGTTGCGCCGCGATGTTTTCCCTGACAGAAACCTTGGGTTGCTGCACGGACGGATGTCGGCGACGGAGAAAGAGTCGGTGATGCGCCAGTTCCGCGACGGCGAGGTGGACATTCTCGTGTCGACGGCGGTGGTTGAGGTTGGCGTCGACGTGCCGAACGCGACTGTCATCTTGATCGAGGGAGCGGACAGGTTTGGGCTTTCGCAGCTGCACCAGTTCCGCGGGCGAGTCCGTCGCAGCGAGGAGCAGGCGTACTGTTTCTTGCTCAGCGACAATCCGAGCCCGGAGTCGGAGGAGCGGCTGGCGATCATGGAGACGGTCGACAACGGGTTCGAGCTGGCGGAGCACGACCTGCGGCTGCGCGGGCCGGGCGAGTACTTTGGCACGCGGCAGTCGGGGTTGCCGGACTTGCGAATCGCCAAGCTGACGGACATCGAGACGATCCAGGCGACGCGCGCGGAAGCGACGCGGATGCTGGAGGAGGACCCGGAACTTGAGCGCCCTGAGCACGCGAAGCTCGCGAAAGCGGTCCGCAAGCTGTGGGACCGCATCTCCTCTGACGTGAGTTGAGGAAAATCGACCGTATCTGAGCGCTGTTGTAGAATCTGCGCAGAGGCCGCCGTCCCCGGACATTCGGGGACGGTTCCTGATTTTGGTGCAGTGTGATTAAGGACGACATCGCCGATCTGATCGCGGGCGCGGTGAAGCGCGCGCAGGATTCTGGCGACTTGCCGCCGGTGCCAGTGCCGGACACGCCGGTCGAGCGGCCGCAGCGCCCGGAGCACGGCGATTACGCCACGGGCCTGCCGATGAAGTTGGCGCGCGCGGCTCGCATGAAACCGCTGGACATCGCTGCGGCGATCGCCAAGGGAATCGAGCCTCAGGGCGCGATCGAAGAGGTCGCAGTCGCACCGCCCGGGTTCATCAACTTCCGCCTGTCCACGAAATGGCTGGCTGCTCAAGTTAACGAAATTATCAGCCAGGGCCTGGCGTTCGGGAGCACCACGCTGGGCAAGGGACAGAAATTGCAGGTCGAGTTCGTCTCGGCGAATCCGGTGGGGCCGATACACGTCGGCAACGGGCGTGGGTTGGCGCTAGGGGACACGCTCGCGCGGGTGCTAGAGGCGGCTGGGTACGAGGTTCAGCGCGAGTACCTGGTGAACGACGCGGGCACACAAACGCAGGTCTTCGCGGAGACGCTGTACGCGCGCTACCAGCAGATCTTCGGGCGGGAAGTGGAGATACCGAAGGGTGGGTATCCGGGCGAGTATGTGGCGGAGATTGCGGCGCAGTTGCGCGAGAAGTTCGGCGATACGTTGCTGCGCGAGCCGGGCGAGGCGGCGCCGCCCGAGGTGCACGACGTTGGCATCGAGCTGATGCTGACGGACATTCGCAGAGATCTCGAGGCGATTGGTGTGCACTACGACAGTTGGTTCTCCGAGCGCTCGGTCTACACGAACGGCGTCTACGAGAAGACGATGGGACTGCTGCGCGAGCGCGGCTTCGTCGCTGAGCGCGAGGGTGCGGTGTGGTTCGTTTCGTCCGCGGTCGGTGATGAGAAGGATAATGTGCTCATCCGTTCGACGGGCGCGCCTACGTACTTTGCGTCGGACATCGCGTATCACTACGACAAGTTCGTGCTGCGCGGGTTCGATCGCGTGATCAACGTCTGGGGCGCGGACCACCAAGGCCACGTGCCACGCATGAAGGCGGCGGTTGGCGCGCTGGGCGTCGATCCAGATCGTTTGTCGATCATCATCTACCAATTGGTGACGTTGAAGCGCGGCAACGAGATCGTAAAGCTATCGAAGCGCGCAGGTGACATCATCACCCTGCGCGAGGTCGTCGAAGAAGTTGGCTCGGATGCTGTGCGGTTCAACTTCCTGGGGCGCGCGGCAGACTCGCACATGGACTTCGACCTGGAACTCGCCAAGCAGCAGAGCAGCGAGAACCCGGTCTACTACGTGCAGTACGCGCACGCCAGAATCGCCGGGATTCTGCTGCAGGCGGCGGAGCGTGGCATCGACCATTCGGATGGCGATGTGTCGGTGCTGGTTGAGGAGCCTGAGCTTGCGCTGATACGCAAGATGCTGCGCTTGCCGGAGCTGGTCGAGGCGATGGCGGAGAGCATGGAGCCGCACCAGTTGCCGTACTACGCGATGGAGATGGCGACGGCGTTCCACGATTTCTACGAGAAGTGCCGCGTACTCACGGACGACGAAGCGGTGACGAAGGCGCGGCTCAAGCTGATCGCCGCCGCCAAAGTTGTGCTGGCTCGCGCGTTGAACTTAATGGGCATGAGCGCTCCGGACCGCATGTAGCGATTTGTTATCGATGAGTGAGCTGCCGACCAGTAAGACCGGCCGTTCGGCTGCGGACGTTGCGCGCGAGGCCGCGCACAAGGCGTCGGAGATTATTCTCGAGCGATACCGGGCGTTGGAGCGCGGGACGCCGATCGCGAAGACGGTGAAGGGTCGCGGTAACTACGTCACGGAAACCGACCTGGCGTCGGAGCTGGCGATTATGCGGGTGCTTCGCGATGAGTTTCCGGAAATCGCCGTGCTGTCGGAAGAGACGGCGGCGACTGTTGAGAACTGGGACGAGGGCTGGTTGTGGGTTGTCGATCCGATCGATGGCACGAGTAACTTTTCGCGTGGCATACCATCGTTTGCCGTGAACATCGCGTTGTGTGAAGGCGGCGAGCCCGTGCTGGGGCAGACGTATCAGCCGGTGACCGGCGCCGAGTTCTTCGCGACGAAGGGTGACGGATTGTTCGTCAACGGCGAACGGGCGACGGTCTCTCCGGTAACGGAGCTTTCGGAGTGCTTGCTTGGCATCGGGCTCGGCTATGAGTACGACCGCGCGAAGATGATCCTGGAGTTGCTGACGGAGATGTGGCCCGGCGTAATGATGATCCAGAACATCGGGACGGCGGCGATCGGGCTGGCGTACGCGGCGAGCGGGCGCTTCGATTTGTACGTGCACAGCCTGCTCTTCCCGTGGGACATGGCGGCGGGCATCGTGCAGATCCGTGAGGGCGGCGGCGCGGTGATGGACCGCGAGGGTGGGCCAATCTCCATTTACAGCGAGGGCATCATCGCGGGCGCGGCGAAGCCGGTGGCGGAGTTTGCGGAGAAGACGCGCGGGCGGCGCTGGCGCTAGGCGCGCATTGCGCGGTAGAGGGTCATCGCCTCGGGGATGCCCTTCATGATTACGGGGCCAACCTCTTCGAAAGCGACATTTGGAATACGGCGTGTCATGGCGCTGGTGGCGCTGGCCGACACGAGCACTTCGCCGGGGGCGGCGAGATCGACGATGCGGGCGGCGACGTTTACGTCGTGACCGACTAGATCGCGGCCGTGACGGACCGGCGCGCCAAAGTGAATGCCGATGCGGACCCAGAGCGGGAAGTCGCCTTCAAATGACGCCTCCTCGAACTTGTCCTGCAGCGAGAGGCCGGCGACAACTGCGTCGCAAGGGTCGGCGAAGAAGAGCATGAAGCCGTCGCCGAGGTTCTTCACGATGCGACCGCGACGGCCGATCTCGTCTCGCAGCAGACGCTCCTGGGCTGAAATCAGGGCGACGGCGGCCTCATCGCCCTTGATGGCGCAGAACTCCGTAAACCCGGACAGGTCTGTGAACGCGATGGCACCTTCTGCAGTCCGAACGGCCGTCGCTGGTGGCGACGTCATCGGGCCTGCACTTCCACGGAACCGGAGATGCTGCTGGCCTTGATCTCGAAGTCTTCGCCCTGCTCGATGTCGCAGCGACAGCGACCGGAGAGGGATTTCAAGCGGGCGTGTGGCTTGCGCCCAGCATCGACGGTGACGTTGATGCGGCCGGAGATCGACTTGACCTCGACCTCGCCGCCGCCGCCGACGCCAACCTCGACGTTGCCGCTCATGGTGTGACCCTTGAGCGCGTTGACGACGTGCTTAACGATGATGTGGCCGCTCTTCGTGTTGGCCCGGCAGCGGTCGCCGCACTCGCCGACTTCGATGTGACCGCTAATGCTGCGAATGTCCGCTTCGCCATTCGTATCGCCGATGCTAACGTGGCCGGAGACGGTGCTCGCCTTGACGCTGCCGAAGCGCCCGATCAGCTCGACGTGGCCGGAGACGGTGCCGACAGAGACGTTCATGCCAACCGGCACGCGAATCTCAAGGTTGGTGGACTTGGAGTGCGTCTCCATCACGTTGTCTTCGGTGGAGATGCGACGGTCCGGCGGATCGATTTCGACGTCGGAGCGGTCTTCGGCGATGACCTTTATCCTGGCAGACACGGTGAGGACTTTTAGGCGAGCGCCTTCGGGTTTGTCATACCGTGTACCCATTGCGCCATCAGTTTAGCGCGGAACGCGTGTGCTAAGTGTGACTTTGGTCACGCCGGCTAGCGGTTGAGCCGGTAGAGGCCGTCGCTGTAGGTCATCATGTAGATCTCACCGCTAGTGGCGAGCGTGAAGTCCGAGATGGCGACACCGGAGTGCGAGAGGAGCTCGATGGCGGGCGAGTTGTCCGCGGTATTTACGGCCCAGATGTTGCCGCTGTAGAAGTCGGCGTAGACGTACCAGCCGTAGAGCTCGGGCATGGCGGTGCCGCGGTAGATGACGCCGCCGGTAACGGCCTGGTTGTCGTCGTTGTGATCGAAGAATGCGCGCGGGGGGATGAATGTCTTGTCGCCGCACTGGTCGGCGTTGTAGTTGACAGGGCCTTCTTTGCAGCTCCAGCCGTAGTTCCCGCCGAGCGTGACCTGGTCGACCTCTTCCCAGTCGCCCTGCCCAACGTCGCCGACCCAGATCTGGTCCGAAATTGCGTCGTGCGAAATGCGGAACGGGTTGCGGAAGCCGAGTGCGAAGATCTCGGAGCAGGTGGTGGTGTCGTCGTTCGGGCTTGGGGTTGGTCCGGCGTAACGGGGGGTGGGGCAAGGTGCGCCGCTGGACGCGTATGGGTTCGAGGAAGGGATCGTGTAGCCGGTCTCGCCGGAGACGTCGATGCGGCTAATCTTGCCGAGAAGCGTGCTCAGCGATTGGGCGCGGCGGTTGGGGTCGCCGCCACCACCGCCGTCACCGACAGAGAAGTAGAGCAGTCCGGCGTTATCGAAGATGATCTGCCCGCCGTTGTGGTTCGGCGCGAACTCCTGCACGTGGATGAGGTCCTCCTTTGAATCGAATTCCAGTGCTGTTTGTGTCGCGTGGAACCGCGACAGCACGGTGGGATTATTTGGCGCGCCGGGAGTGTAGTAAAGATAGGCGCGCCCGTCCTGCTGGAACGAAGGCGAGAAGGCGAGTGAGAGCAGGCCTTGTTCGTCGCCGGGGTTGTGGGTGACGAGACTGTGGATGTCGCCCCAGAGCGTTGGCTGGAAGCTCTGGTCCAGCGCGATGCGGTACATGTAGCCGCTCTGCAGCGCGACGATAGCCTCGTTGGGAACGTCGGGTATTGGTACGAAGTCGATCGCTTCGCTAGCGGCAGGCCCGAGATAGTTGGCGGAGAGAATCTGCGTTTTTGTGTAGCGGCCGGGGATTGGCGTCGGCGCGGCGGTTGGCGTGAGCGTGGGAGATGCTGTCGGTACCGGCGTGGCCGTCGGCTTTGGCGTTTTCGTTGGAACTCGCGTTGGCGTCGCCGTTAGAAAAATGGTTGAGGTTGGCGTTGGTGTATCGATGTTGGAGCCGATGGACGGGCACTCGCTAGCAGCGCTTGCTGGCGTGATTGTGGGGACGCCGGCTGCGTGCATCAGGATGTCGAGCGCGTCAACGGTGTCGACGTCACCGCTGCAGTCGACGTCGCCGGCGGAGGTGCAGGCGGGGGTCGGCTCAGTGTCAGCGGCGACGTGGAGGTCAGCGAGGGCGTCCTGCGCGTCGACGGTTTGATCGCAGTTGGCGTCGCCCTGCTTTAGGGCCTGCGCGGTCGAGGACGACCACGGAGAGAGAGCGATGAGGGCGATGACGACAACGGCCACGGCCGCGAGCCCGAGACCTGCGAGGATGCGGGGGTTCTGCAACGTCACTACGTAGATAGTACGCCGGTGGGGGTGTGGATGTTCGCTTAGGGGATGTAGGAGGTGTAAAGGTTAGCTGTGGCGGCTAACGAAGCGCCCGATGCGCTCCAACGCTTCTTCGAGCAGGTTGTAGGGGGCGGCGTAGCACATGCGGACGTGGCCGCGGCCACATTCACCGAAGGCAGAGCCGGGGATTACTGCAACTTTCTCCTCATCCAGGAGACGCTCCGCGAATTCGAAGTCTTCCATACCGGTCGACCGGATCGAGGGGAAGACGTAGAATGCGCCCTTTGGTTCGTGTAGGGCGAGGCCAATGTCGCGCAGGCCGCTGACCATGAGCCGCCGGCGACGATCGAACTCAGCGATGAAGCGACGCACGTCTTCTTCGCCGTTGCGGATCGCTTCGAGGGCGGCGTACTGCGATGGCGTGGGGGCGGACATGATGACGTACTGGTGTATCTTCATCATCGCCTCGAGGATGTCGGAGGGGGCGCAGAGCCAGCCGACGCGCCAACCGGTCATGGCGTAGGCCTTAGAGAAGCCGCCGAGGAGGATCGTGCGTTCCTTCATGCCAGGTAGCGATGCGAAGCAAGTGTGCTCAACGCCGTAGGAGAGGCGGTCGTAGATCTCGTCGGAGATGACCATGACATCGTTGCCGGCGGCGACGTCGGCTATCTCCACCAGGTCTTCGCGGGCCATCTGGGCGCCCGTTGGGTTGGCGGGGTAGCCGAGCAGAATCGCCTTGGTACGCGGCGTGATGCGCGACTCGATGTCGGCGGCGGTTACACGGAACTCATTCTCGAACGTCGTTGGGACTGGCACGAAGGTACCGCCAGCGAGGATCGTGCACGGCTGGTAGGCGACGTAGTAGGGGTCGGGACAGAGGACTTCGTCGCCCGGGTCTAGCAGGGCGTGCGTGGCGAGAAGCAGCGCCTCAGAGACGCCGATGGTGATGATGATCTCGCGCTGTGGGTCGTAGCGGACGCCGTAGAGGCGCTGGATGTGGTCAGCGATGGCCTCGCGCAGTTCAGGAAGGCCGTAGTTGGACGTGTAGTGCGTTTCGCCGGCCATAGCGGAGTCGAAGGCGGCGCGCATGTAGCGCTCTGGCGTCACGAAATCGGGCTCACCAACGCCCAGCGAAATGCAGCCGTCCATGTTGGCGATTAGCTCGAAGAAGCGGCGGATGCCAGAAGCGGAGAGCGAGCCGACCTTACGGGAGAATCGGTCGTCGCGTGTTTTGTGGGTGCCGTCTGGCAAGGGAGCTCTCCAGCGGGGTGTTTTCTCGATGCTACCAGACGCCGCTTCTCACTGTCATCCGAAATAACAATTCGAGCCGTAACAGGCATACGGATAACCCGTCTACAATTCGAGATGCGTCCTCAGCCTGGGCTTTGCCATTTTCCCGGACTACGGCGGACAGGGGACGCGCTAAAGCGTGTCGCCGACCGAGCGACGGCTGCTGGTGGGGCGAGGTGGCGACTTGGGCAGCTGCCAACCGTGCCGGCGTCAGAGGTTACGGCGGAGGAGCTGCGCTCAGCGCACGCGGAGCCCGTGCCGTCGCACGCGGGTGTCCGCAAGTGGCTAGCTAGACGACGCTAGCGCGGTCAGCCGCTGCGCTGATGGGCGTAGCCGCGGGCGGTGATCGGCCACATGTCGACGACGGTTTCGCCGTTGAGCACGTAAAACACGTCGTGCAGGTTGATCGTCGGGTCGATGTGCGACGGGACGAGCTGAACGCGGTCTCCGACTTTCAGCGATGATTCGGCGGGAATCGTGATGCTGGCGTGCTCATCGCTGAGGAAGAGGACGGTGGCGCCTTCGATGTCCCGGACGGAGGGGTTGCCGTGATCTTCGGTGCAGGCTTTGTGTCCGGAGTCGGTCACGACGAGCCCGGGCGCTGGGCGCGAGACGATGGTCCCGAGCACCCAGAACGCGTGCTCGAACGGGATGTCGAGCCTAGCGTAGGCGGTGTCCATCAGCACG
>JBDTOK010000092.1:0-10679 GCA_039933275.1 Chloroflexota bacterium
GAAGGCTCGCCGGGTCCTGGACATCCCCGAGCACAACCTCCGTGGACAGCGCCGCGCGAGGACAGAGGAATTCGGGCCGCCTGGCGAGGCAGCGTAGCGGTAAGCCCTTTGCTTCCAGCGCCTTCATCAATCGCCCCCCGATGTATCCCGTGGCGCCCACGATGAGAACGCGCGGCAACCCGTCGTGATCGATGGTCACGAGAGCGTCCCGCTGAAGACCTGCCAGGCGAGAGCCGACTTGGCGGCGAGGCTCAGAACGATGTACGCGTACTCTCCGAAGACGTAGTTGCGCCAGGGACCGATCCGTTTGTACTGAAGGAACATATTGATCGCGAAGCAGTTGAAGAACACGAACAGCGAGAAGAAGATGCCATAGACGAAGGCCGGGACGTCGCCCGCGCTGCGGCCTCCCGGAGAGATCAGGAACAGAGTGATAACCACCCACGGCATCGCCCCGGCAAAACAGCCGAACCAGAAGGGCAACCAGTTGACGTTCTCCTTGACGGCGCCCTTGTTGGCCGACTCCATCATCAACCCGCAGAAGATCATCATCGCGTTGAGGGAGACGAGGAGAATGATCGTCCCGATGTCGTAAATGCCTGGGAACATGGCGATGACGACGATCATGATCGAAGAGCTGAAGGCGTACTCCCACCACCGTGCCCAGTTCACCCCGTTCTCGATGTTGCGCAAGTACCAACGATTGATACGGGGGAGACTCACGAGCAGGTGGTCTGCCGCAGAAATAAACAGGAACGCTGCGATCAGAGGGCCGATCGGAACCTCTACGATCTTGCTTATCTCCGCGACTCCCTCGCCCGGCCCGCTACTCCCGGCCGGCATGGTCACGAACGAAGATGTAATCGGCAAGGTGAAATCCGAACTGAGGAGTAGGATCGCGAGTCCTTGGAGCAGATGCAGGACCGCCATCGCCAGATTGAATACGCGCAACCGAGGCCACCCAGTACCTGTAGCCGACGGGGCACCGTGCGTCAGATTCACGCGGCTCGGTTGTCCCTTCGGCTGCTGCGGCATCATGTTAATCGATACGCCTCCTGCCGGAGTATTCCCAGCTCCGGCTCGCCTGCGTCGCCGCCTCGAGGTAAGCGTGTCGCACGTGGCGAAGGTATTCCTTCAAGGAGACGTTGTGGAGCTCTGCTTCAAGTTCAAGCGCGGCGACCACCTGAAGGGCCGACTCAATAACGTGGAGAGTTCTGAAGTCTCCGGCTTGGCCGGCAGATTCGAGGCTACGCAGCGCGGTTCCGAACTGGCACATCACGGGTCTCCTTCAAACGGATGATAGACGGACGAGCGATGCGCCAAGTGGACTGCGGGGGCAGTGGCGGACGCCATCCGCAGTTGATGCAAGCCGGCTCTTCTCCAAGTAGCAGCACCTGACCCCTCACACATCGTTCGCAATTGGTGATTGCCTTCACTTCTCTCTCCTCCGAAAGAGTAAAGGAATGAAACAGCGATCCAGCGCCGAATTCGGGTCCTTGCAGAGCAGCGGCGGTCTGACGTTCTCCAGCCATCAGGGTTTCCTTTCTTTCAGGTTTCGTCGGGGGCGATAGGTTGCCGGGGGCTGCCATCGCGTTATGGCGTTTGTGACCTTCGGAGTTTCACGCCGGGACTCTCTCGCCGATGGTTTGCTCTATCGCCGGAACGACCCAGGGGCCTCGCAAAGGGTCTTCAACGATTATCGTTACCCCCACCGAGTGATTAACCAGGGCCTCAAGCGAGAGCCCCTGTAGCCGTTCAATCAGAGACGGCCGCGTGAACTCGGCTGGAACGACGACGGTGTCGATGTCTTCGGTCAGGCACCACTCGGCCAAATGCGAGAGGCCGACTTTTTCCGGCAAGATGCCTTTGACGACCGGTACTTTGGTGGACGCGGCGTCGATTAAATTCGCCAACTCGGCTCTTCCAAGCCCGAGCCGTAAGGCAGACGCGGCATATGGTCTCTTCCATCGTTCACCCTGGTGAGGCACGGGGTGGACGAGGTACGAAGCTGCGGCGAGGTCGTAAAGGTATAGCTCCGCTCCCGTTTCGCCCGCCGCCTCCGCAATTTGAGACAGCGCTCGTTTCAGAAAGGGCCGCTGTCCCTCGTCCACTAAGGCAACGATGCGCCGCGGATGTGCATCCTTGATGATGGCCAAAAGGCTATCGTCAGGCGGACTTTCGTCCCGAGAGCGCCCAAGCCTGACGTCATTCAGATGCGCAACGATGGCGCCGACCACCCGCTCGTCGCCGGAGACGAATCCTGCGAAGGCCTTGCTGGGAGCGGAGATTCCCCCTTTACCCCATATCTCTTCGGCGGAGACCTCCCAGCCGACAAAGGCGATGGGCTTAGGTGTTGTTGAGACTAGGAACCACTGGTTTTCGAGCAGCGCGTGATTAGCTTCTAACGGCTTCCACTGCGCGAGGCCCTCGGCGCCAGATCTTGCCGGGTCGCCCTCACCGAAGCCGTATACAGTCACCCCAATTGATTTCAGCCGGCGATAGCGCTCGGCCTCTGCCTCCAGCTTCAGGGCATTTTGAAATCCGACGTAGAGGGGTCCCGTTGTCTGGGCGTGGAGAATATCCTGCTCGATCTCCCTAGTGAATGAGAGCATGAGCTTCGCGTTGTGCAGGAATGTGAACCCTGTTAGCGGTTCTTCGCCGTAGGACACAGCCTCTTCAAACCGCTTGACGAAGGCGCCAATACCATGGATATCAACCGCGTTGACCTCGTCCTTCATCAGGCGCCAATTCATCTTCATTTATCTTGCCTCCTTGTTGTGCAAAAGTTTGCCGTATCCTCACTGCGCATTGTGCAACTGGTCTGCACAGCCTGTCAAGGTGTCTTGCGGAACTTTTGCCAAAGATATAAGGTGACGTCGTGAAGTACTCAGTCAAGGCCGCTGCCCACGCCACCGGCATCACGGAAAGCCGCCTGCGCACGTGGGAGCGGCGCTACGGCATACCTCATCCCGGCCGATCCATCACTGGACGCCGCATGTACGGCGAAGACGATCTGGAGATCATCCGGCGCATGGGCGCGCTCGTGGCTGCCGGAGTGCCTGCCTCCGAAGCGGCGGAGGCCGCGCGGGTGGAGGGAGAGATCATTCCACCGGCTAAAGGGCATGTTGAGGAAGAGCACCCTCTTGTTGAGACGATCCTGCAGGCGGCGATCCGGTACGACGAGGAACAAGTCGTACAGTCCCTGGGGGACGCCGTATCCGGCCTGTCATGGCACGTCGCCATTGATGGCGTGGTATTCCCGACTCTGACTAGAGTGGGGCAATACTGGGGCGAAAATCGCCTTGTCAGCGCCAACGAACACTTCCTCACTGAAATTGTGCGCAGGGAACTCTGTCACGCCATCACCCGTACCGCGCTGCCCGGAATCGAGAGCCCGACAGTTTTGCTGGCATGCCCCGAAGATGAACGCCACGACGTCGGCCTACTCAGTCTGAACCTGCTTCTCCGGCAGCTTGGCGTCCGGGTGTACTACCTGGGCGCCGACGTTCCCCAACGTGACCTCGTGCTGGCGATGCAGCAGGTGCAGCCCGGTGGCGTCTGCCTCGCCGCCACCCTTCAGAGCGGCCGAGCGGCTCTTACTCGAGCCGCCCGGGAGATCGTACGCAGCCGCCTGTCTGCGAAGGTATTCATCGGCGGACCCGCGTTTCAGCAGTCCGTCTGGTCATCCGATCAAGCCCCTGGAATACGTCTGCCCGATCGCATCGGCGAAGCGGCAGACTTGATTGCTAGAACGCTGAAGAAGGAGGAAGCGACTTGATAATGGTTGTCGGCGGTACCGGCCTTGTCGGCTCCGCCATCGTCCGCGAGCTTACCCGGCGCGGCATCAAGGTGGCCGTGCTTTCACGCGACCCATTGCGCGTTGCCAAGAAGTTCCCTGGTTGAGATGCCGGTTATCGCTGTCGACTACGACGATGACGAAAGTATTACGGCCGGCCTTCGTCGCCGAGATACTGAAGTTATGCAGGTGCTTTACGATCGCACAAGCAGTAAAACTTACGGGTTGGCCTGCCGAATGCTCGGAGAGAGTGAAACCGCTGAAGATATCACCGAGGAGGCCTACTTATCTCTCTGGCGCGCCGCAGATCAGAACGAAATTCCAAGCGGCAGCCTGCAGGCCTACCTACTCATTCTCGTCCACCGCAGTGCGACTCGGGTGCTCCGCACCTGCGCTGGCCCGTCGGCTTCGAGGCAATCTCCCTTAAAACGCGTGGCCAACCCAGTCGCGATAGGTGGTACACCCGAAGTTAGGGGAGCCATCGAAGGATTGTCCGCTGATCAAGCCCAGCTCGTGGACATGGCGTACTACCAGGGCAGAACACTTCCGGACATCGCGGACGCGCTCGGTCTTCCTCTAGGAGCTGTGAGTCACGGACTCAGAATCGCGCTGAAGAAGGTGCGCACCGCCCGCTAACGATCGATCGAGACCCCCAAAGTTTGGGAGAACAACGCCTAGGCGTTCAAGAAATATTATCTGGAGCGGGAGACGGGGCTCGAACTCGCGACCCTCTGCTTGGGAAACAGATGGGTCGAATTTATTGCCTGGCCGAGTTCACCCAGACAAATTTCGCTCCAAAATAAGCCGTTTCGAGCATCTGACTCAGGTCGTGCGGAGCATCTGCTGAGAAGTGTCGTCGCGCCATGCCGCGCGGTCAAGCCATCTGACTGCTAACTTCGCCAACTCACCTCTGAGATACGTACAGGCTCATCGAAACCCTTCGCGGCAAAGTCACCACGGTCCGCGAACAAGAACCCCTTGCCGCTGCACAACCCGCGCACCGTATCCGCCACCAAGATCTCGCCCGCACCCGCTTTCGCCGCTATGCGCGATGCCAGGATTACCGTCGCGCCAAACAGGTCGCCGTCCTCTTCAATCGGCTCGCCGGCGTTCAGCCCGACGCGCACCGCCAGCGGCTCTCCCTTGTGGCCCGCGAACGCACGCTGCAAGGCGATCGCGCACTCGACCGCTTTGGTGACTGAGCCGAAGCTGGCCATGAAGCCGTCGCCCATCGTCTTTACCTCGGTGCCGCCGTTCGCCTTCAGGACTTCGCGGGTGATCCGCTCGTGCTCTCGCAGGACGTCGCGGCCCTTCGCGTCGCCGAGGCGGGACATCATCTCCGTGTGGGCCACGAGGTCAGTGAAGAGCACAGCGCGGACCGCGTGAGGCTTATCCGAACGGAACGATTCGATTGGTTGCGAGTCACCGCGGACAAACCGGACTATCGCCTCGACCATCTCTTCTCTGTCTCGCACGATCGCTATCTCAGCGTCCCGGATTCCGGCTACGACTTCTCGCACGAAGTCGATGTTCCGGAAATTTGGCGCGTCGACACCGGCCGTCTGCGAGAAAGGCGAATTGCTGTCCTGGATGACGAGAGTCGGCGCGCGTATTAGAGAGAGTTGATTGGTTACGTCAGTCTGCTGAAAGCCTGCGATCAAGCGGCGATAGTCGGCGGCCTCCATGCTCGTTCGGTAGAGCTCCCCAAGCTTGAATGCTTCTTCGCCGCGAAAGTGGGTTAACCAGTGAGTGAGTGTGAGCGTAAACATCTCCCAGTTGTCCTCGGCCATGTCCACGAGGGCGCTGATCGCGCGCAACATCGGCGATCGCGCGTAATAGTTGGCACCCGATGTGTACGGCGCCTCGAGGATCAGGTGTGTTACCCGCTCCGGGTGCTTAGCAGCGAAGCAGATCGCTGTGGTTCCCCCGTGAATCAGGCTAAACAGATCGAATCTTGCCAGCTCGAGGCGATCCACCACCGCTTCCAGGTCGGCGAGGCGAGCCGCCGACGATACGTCACCGACGCCTCGGTCGGATGAGCCGCAGCACCGGCCGTCATAGACGACGAACCGAAAGCCGTTTTGGACCAGCGTATCAACCAGTCCGCCATAGATCGGCCCTGATTGCTGAAAGGCGAGGTCAATTTCACCCCAGACGTTAGCAGCCACTACGAACGGGCGGCCGACGCCGACTGAGGCATAAGCGATCCTTGCGCCATCGTGGCTGGTAACGTACTGGATTCGCGGCTCCATGCGGCGAATTGTACAACCAGCGTCTCAAATCAGCCGTCTGCCCATCTGCCTGCATGTCGTAGGGCCTTGCGCTCGTATCTAAGGCGTCCTCCGCCGGCGAAATTCAGATATAGCGTCGGGACGCGAACCCATCTGACTATCTGAAAAACATCGCCGATTGGCGATCTGTGGGCCCGGAGATCGTATCTGGAGCGGGAGACGGGGCTCGAACCCGCAACCCTCTGCTTGGGAAGCAGATGGGCGGCTCCCTAAAAGCGGGAAACTCACCAGCCAAGTGTTCAGCCTCCAGGAAATCGAAGCCGGTTGTCGGTTAGCTCGTGCAGCTAGGCAACGAGGAATATCCCTGCGTTGCGGATGTTAGGCGAGGCCTGAAGGCCCCTCCGTCTCCACCAATGGCTATGAACGAGGTCGCCTCTTTTAGAGGCGGCCTCTTCTGTTTTTCCGGCGTTTGGTGGTCAAGGGCTAGGGCCTTGACCTCTGCGGAGCGGGGCGGGCGGAGCGAGCATTAGGTTACGTGCGTGTTAAGCGTTGCCCCTAGGCGGCTCTGGGGGGTAGAGAATCACGTTTTGTGTTGATAATGTGGCGGTTAAGACAAAAAAGACACGGGAGGACACATGGCATACAGAGCTGAGTACATCTGGATCGACGGCACCCAGCCGACGCCGAAGCTGCGATCCAAGACAAAGATTGTCGAGGATGGGGAGAAGCCGCCGATCTGGGGCTTCGACGGATCGTCGACGAACCAGGCGCCAGGAGACAAGTCGGACTGCGTGCTGCGGCCCGTCAACATGTACCCGGACCCGCTCCGCAAGGGCGGCGATAACAAGCTGGTGATGTCCGAGGTGCTGCTGGTAAGCATGGAACCGCACCCGACGAACACTCGCGCGTCCTGCGAGGCGGTGGCGAAGGAAGCGGCGAAGGACGACTACTGGTTCGGGCTGGAGCAGGAGTACACGTTCTTCTCGGGCTCGCGACCACTGGGGTTCCCAGAGGCAGGTTACCCGGCACCGCAGGGCGGTTATTACTGCGGGGTAGGGGCGGACGAGGTGTTCGGCCGGCCGGTGGTGGAAGCTCACCTTGAGGCGTGCCTTCATGCCGGGCTCAAGATCTCCGGCATCAACGCGGAGGTTATGCCGGGCCAGTGGGAGTTCCAGGTTGGTCCCCTGGGACCGCTGGACGTCTCTGACCAGTTGTGGATCGCCCGCTGGCTGATGTATAGGATCGGCGAGGACTTTGGGGTCAGCGCGACGCTGGACCCGAAGCCGGTACGCGGCGACTGGAACGGCGCCGGCTGCCACACGAACTTCTCGACGAAGGCGATGCGCTCCGACTACCAGCCGAACTTCGACGCGGCGGAGGCTCTTCGCGCGCGGCACGACCTGCATATCGCGAACTACGGCGTCGGCATCGAGGACCGGCTCACGGGCCTGCACGAGACTGCTTCGTACAAGGACTTCTCGTACGGCGTGTCTGACCGTGGTGCATCGATCCGCATTCCGTGGCAGGTGGAGGTCGATCGCAAGGGTTACATCGAGGACCGGCGGCCCTGCGCGAACATGGACCCGTACACAGTGACGAGGCTGATCATGGAGTCGGTTTCGCATGTGGGTTCTGCGAAGGAGATGGCAGGCGCCAAGGCTTAGTACAGGATACGCAAGTGGAAGAGGCCGTCCCGTTTGGGGCGGCCTCTTTTCTGCATTCGGGGCGTCGTGGTCAGGGCTGGCGCCTGACCCACTTCTGGCGCCTGACCCACTTGTTGGAGCTTCGGACGTCAGCAGCCGGGCTTCCAGCCCCAGCTACGAGAAGCGTTGCTGGTTAACGAGCTGCAGCTACTGCGTCAGGGGCGAGGAGGTCTTCAAAGAGGGTCCGGTAGTGAACCATCGCCTGTCGAAGTTGTTCGGTGGTGGCGCGGCCGGCCTCCATGCCCTGGGAGATTTCGTGGGCGGCGCGATAGTTGGCAACGACCTGAGGGTGGTCGACTGAGACGTCGGCAGCACGCTGTTGCCAGGTGGCCATCGGGTAACCGCGAGCGTTCATCACGTTATTGACGAGCGAGTCGGCTTCGCGAACGACGCCCTGCGGGTCGTCAACGAAGCGGACCTGGATTGTGCGCCAGCGCTCCACGTAGTCGGCGCGCTGGGTGTCAGGCAGTGGCTTTATGTCGAACTTCTCGACTCGCTTCTGGCGGTTGTCTAGCTCGCGCTCGGCTTGCTTACGGTTGTCGGCGGTTTGAACCGTGCGATCGTATTCGGTGCCGAAGCGGTCTTTGAGTTCGCCGGTGTGCTTCTTTCCCTGCATCCGGGTGTAGAGGATGAAGCCGACGACGGCAACGATTGCTATCGCGACGATAATGATGATTGCGAATGTCATAGCGTCCCTCCTTCTTTCGGGTAAAGCGTAGCGCCGGGCGTATCGCGACGGGACAAACGGACCTTCCGTATGTATTGCGGGATGGTGACATTGTGCCGCTACTCAGCGGAGGGTTTGTGTTTGCGCGGCGGGTTTCGCATGATTAGCGCGTGCCGCTGATTGATCTGCATACGCATACGAAGCCGCTTTCGCACGATAGCTTGCTGACGCCGGACGATTTGATCGACGCTGCGAAGGCGTCGGGGTTGGATGGCGTTTGTCTGACGGAACACGACTTCTTCTGGGACAACGCTGCTACCGACGAGTTGGTGAAGCGCCACAATTTCACCGTGATCGCCGGGAATGAGGTGAACACGGAATTCGGGCACATCCTGGTGTTTGGATTGCAAAAGTTTGTGTTCGGGATGCACCGGCTGGCGGACCTCGTGCGGTTGGTGGGTGAAGCAGGCGGCGCGATGATTGGGGCGCATCCGTATCGCAGGCAGTTGCCGTTCGAGCTGCGTGATGCAGGCGATTGGAGCGCGGCCCTGGAGCAGACGCTTCGCAACGAGTCGTATGTACACGTCAGCGCGATCGAGACGGTGAACGGGCGCGGGACGGACCGGCAGAATGAGTTTTCGCTAGCGGTGTGCGAGCGATTGGGGCTGCCGGCGACGGCGGGAAGTGATTCGCACGAGCCGATGGACGTTGGGCGCTGCGCGACGGAGTTTTCTGCGGCGATTGGCGGGCTGGGGGATTTGATCGCGGAGTTGCGCGCGGGCCGGTGCAGACCGGTGGTGTTGCGGGAGGCGCCGCCGTCGAAGTTTCGGCGGGTGCTGGACTGAGTAGCCAGTAGGAAGTAGCAAGTAGCCAGGAGACAAGGGGTGGGGTCTGTAGGTTCTGCGGTGGGAGTGGGTGCTGGTTGTGGTGTGAGATCCCTCGCGGCGGACAGGTGACTTTCTTCTCCAGTGTTGTGCTGCTCGCGATGACAATGGGTGGCGTCTTCGTCGAGACAATGCGCGCTCGGCTTGACCGGTGGGGGTTGGGGCGCGGACAATCGATGTACCGATGGAGTTTCTACATGAACGGCTTGGCGTCCCGCGGCGGTTGTCCGCTCGGCTCTGGCTGATCACGATTCCGTCTGCGCTGGTTTCGTTTGAGCGGCGGACGGATGTCCCGAAGCTGCCGGGGCCGGGGTCTCGCCTGTTGGGCGGATTGCTGGCGGCTGGGGCGGCCGGGTTGGGGCTGATGGCGGTACGAGCGCCAGACACAACGATCTCGTACGAGGGGCCGCTGGCGCCGGTGGTTAGCCGTCCGGCGACGATGGCCGGGCTGACGGGACTGGCGGGGGCGGCGTTCATCATGCGCTCCACTTCGCTGCTGCTGTACTCGATTGGGCTGGCGGTTGCCGGGAGCAACGGGAACATCGAGCTTGAAGAGCCCAAGGCGGGCACGTTGCTCGGCCGCTCCGACTGACGTTCCGGGTCGCACGCCGGGCGGGTGGATCGCGATCGACCCCTACGAAGTTCAGATAACCGTCGTCTAGCCGACGTAAGCGGATTGACATCGTTCTCCCGCGCGACTAGGCTCTGCCGCGCACGTTAAGGTTGAGCGTTGGAGGACGGGCAGGATCCCGCCCCTTCCGTCCTCCAGCTTTCTCCCTTCCAACCCCCAGGAGGCGCGATGACCCAACAACAGCAGTCAGTTATTACCGACGCCATGCGCGCGAAGATCGGCGTGGAGTCAGAGCCGACGCGATACGAGATCGACAACACGGGGTGCCGCCAGTTCGCCCGCGCGGTGGGCTACACGGACCCGATCTACTTCGACGAGGAGGCTGCGAAGAAGCGCGGCTATCGGGGGATCGTGGCGCCGGTGGGATTTCTTGGGCT
This sequence comes from Chloroflexota bacterium, assembly GCA_039933275.1. Lineage (GTDB taxonomy): Bacteria > Chloroflexota > Dehalococcoidia > SM23-28-2 > RBG-16-64-32 > DATKKM01. The sequence continues at coordinate 10,290 of JBDTOK010000092.1, forward strand.
GCCGGTCGTTGTGCCGGGGCAGCCGGCTCGCGTGCCGGAGGCGTTCCGGCTGGAGATACCGTACAAGCGGGTACTGAACGGCGGCACGGACATCGAATACTACGCGGACGTTTGTGCCGGCGATAAGCTGACGGCGTCGACGAAGCTGACGAACCTGACGGAGCGCGAGGGCAAGAACGGGCCGATGCTTATGGTGGATACCGAGACGATCTTCCGCAACGAAGCCGGCGAAACCGTTGCGGTGCAGCGGGGGACGGCGATTCGGTACTAGCGCTGGAATTGGCCGCAGATTGGCGCAGATTTTACGCAGATTGGTTTAGTGGCCGCGGAATCGCGCGGAATTTTCGCGGAATAGGAGACGGCTGATGGCGCAACAGGTTTACTTTGAAG
>JBDTOK010000093.1:0-10569 GCA_039933275.1 Chloroflexota bacterium
CAGCGTCAGCACTGCAAACGGCACGAGCCCAGCCACAAACCACGCCGCGTCTTTGAGCCAGGCTCGATTCTTCAGCCTGGCCCAGCTCAACCGCTCGGTGTGTTGGCGATACAGGTAGTAGAAGAAGAACGGCGCCGCCAGACCCGTCGTCATGCGCGAGATGGCTGCCAGCCCGAAGGCGATACCGACCACGGGCAAGGGCGCTTTCTTCAGCAAGAGCAGCACCGCGACGAACATGTAGAACACGGCCGCGATCTCGTTATACTGCCAGATGTCGCCGTACGTCGCGCACGTGAACTCGACAGTCCCGAACGCGAAGAACGGCACGAGAAGCGTCTGCGAGCGGCCGGTGATCTTCAGCGCGCAGAGGATTTGCCAGAAGAGCACGACATTGACGGCGCCGATGAAGGCGCAGAACTGAAGCTGCGAGAAGTCTGTCCCCCAGATCGCGACGAACGGCATCATCAGGATTGCCGGGCCGGGCGGGAACGGCAGGTAGATGCTGTCGCCGAGTTTGATCGCGTCCTGGGCGTTGACGGGAATGCCGGCTGACGCTACGTCGAAACTGCCGTGGAGCATCGCCTTCGCCAGGTAGACGTGGTGGTCGGCGGTCAGCCCGTTGGGCGGGATCAGGACCAGGTTGATCGCGAAGACAGCGATGAGCATGGCGACCCCGTACACGACCGTTCGGTAGCGATACAGAGCGCGGGCGACGGGGTCTCTCTGCGTGAGTTCGGCTGTGGCCATAGGGACTCGCATTTATAGACGTGTCTGTGGGCGGCTTCGATACATCAATTGGCTGCCCTTCCTACCGAATAAGCGCCGTCCAGCGTAATCGGACAAGTAACGGCCCCTCTCCGGCGCGCGTCTGGACTTAGGAGAAACCTCGTCTACGTACGCAGAGAGGGCAATGCTTCAAACAACGTCGCAGCAAACCCAGGAGAACATCGGGGTCCGGGCCAGTACCGGCAACGAGATCCCGCTCGCCTTCGAGGTGTCGCTCGTCATCCCGACCCGTAACGAAGAGCAGAACCTCCCGATCCTCTTTGGCAAACTCCGTGAGCTGCTGGCCGAGACGAACTACGAGATCATTGTCATTGACGACAGCGATGATGCTACCGCGACGACGGCCAGCCGCCTGGCGTTCGAGATGGCGCTGAACGTTACGGTCATCCACCGCCGGGGCGAAGAGCGAGCCGGCGGCCTGTCGACGGCGGTGCTCGCAGGCGTGGCGGCCGCTTACGGCGACTACGTCTGCATCATGGACGCCGATCTCCAACACCCGCCTGAGCTGGTCATCGACATGATCTCCACCGCGCGGGAAACGGACGCCGATATCGTTGTGTCCAGCCGCTACATTGCCGGCGGCAGCGATGCGGGTCTCAGCAGCGGTACCAGGCGCTTGATCTCGAAAGTATCGAAGGGGCTGGTGAAGGCTGCTTTCCATGGCAGCCTTAAGTCGTTGAGCGATCCACTGTCGGGGTTCTTCCTCGCTCGGCGTACGCTGCTCTGCGAGACGGCCCTACGCCCGATCGGGTTCAAAATCCTGCTCGATATCCTCGTGCGCAGCAACTGGAAGCTGGCCGCGGAAGTCCCGCTTCAGTTCCAGCAACGGTCCGCCGGATCGAGCAAGGCTACGTTCAGCCAGGGCCGTGACTTCCTCTCCCACGTGATGCGTTTGTTCTGGGAGAAGCGCACCCGCAGCATCCGAATCACTGCGACTGAGCGGCGGCTCGTGCGGGCAAGCGCCTCGGCTACGCAGGGACGACCTTAAGCGCGCGGACCATCCCGCCCAGGAACCGCTTGTCCTTGATGACGCGGAACCCTGCACTGTCCACGATTTTGTCCAGCGACTCCCCACCGAAGTCCTGTACGTGCGCGTGGTCCCACACCTTGCCCTTCCCCCACTTCGTCCAGAAGTACCAGAGCACCTTGAACAGCTTCGTCTCCGCGGGCACCATCACGACGGCATAGCCCGTCGGCGTGAGACAGCGCCTCACTTCGGACAGCATCTTCTCCGGGCTGACCAGGTGCTCCATCACCTCGGAGCAGAAGATCGCCTCGAACGTGTTGCTCGGGAACGGAAGCTCCTCCGCGTCGCCGACGACAAGGTTGAACTGCGGCCGCTTCGTGATCGTGTAAGCGAGTGACCTGGCGGAGATGTCCAGACCAACAACCTTCGACGGCCGAGCACGCGCGACGACCTTCTCGGTGAGCGTGCCGCCGTCGCAGCCAACGTCCAGCAGCATGCCCTTCACCGGCGTCGCCAGCCTGGCCACTTCCTGGAAGCGGCGGCCGTGCCAGTAGCGCTGGATGAGGTTGTTCTTGACGGACGTGTCGTAGAAGTCCGGCGGAACGTCCTCGTGGATCTCCTTGAGCTCGTGGCGGTGTTCGTCGTGATGGTCGTGACCCTTGTGCGGGTCGGCGTGCTTCTCGTGTTCGCGCGTCTCGATGGTCATAGTCCCTTGTCCTTTCGCCAGACGACTTTGCTGTCCCAGAACCAGTTCCAGGTAAACGTGACGACTATGCTCAGACCGACCGCCACGTAGTGTTGGACGCCGGCCAGTACGGCGGCGTTAACGGTGAGCGTGAGGATTCCCAGCGTCGAAACGAGCGCCCTCGCCTCGAATTGGGCGAAGCGCTGCCATAGCGGCTTGTGCTCCGTGACGTCCGCAAATGTCCAGAGCGAGTGGCCAATGAACACGGCGACAATCGACGCCTCGGTGGCGAGTAGTGTCGTAATCAGCAGAAGCGAGTCGTTATGTGTGAAAAGCAGCAGATCGACGCTGGAGTGCCGGGCTGGCAACAACGGCACGAGCTCCAGGTCGTACATCAGTGCCAGCGCCGCGATGTAGATGACGTACCCAATCGAGCCGACCAGCGCATATCGGATCAGCCCACGATGCCGCGAGTAAAGATCGCTGAGCCGCCCCGTGAGCCCGACAGAAGGTGCATCGTTCGCGGGGAGCGAGGCGTTATGGTAATCAGACGGTTGGGCTACGTTTGGGCGCATAGTTCCTTAAGGTTAAGGACGGCCCCCGACGCCCGTTGTTACCTCGACGCCCGTCTAGAGACGCGAATCGAGCTGCACTCGCTCAGACCAGGAGACCGCCGATCCGCGGTTAGAGCGCTTCGCCACGCGGAGGCTGTCGTCGGCGGCTGCGAAGGCAGCGTCCAGCGTCGGGTGATCCAGCGGCCACATCGAAAGGCCGATGCTGACCGGCAAACGATCGTTGTTGCGCCCGGTCAAGAACTTGTCGGCGCGCGCTTCCGCTTCCTCAACGAGCACGCATGGCAGCAGTACGACGAACTCGTCGCCGCCGTAGCGGGCGATAGTCAGCGCGTCTGGGAACGCTTCCTGGAGAGAGGCCGCCAATCGTACCAGCAATTGATCTCCAGCCAAGTGCCCGAAAGAGTCGTTGTAGTTCTTGAAGCGGTCGACGTCCATCACGATCACGGCTAGGCTGGCTCCCATTGGTGGATTCGCCATGTCGTATGAGAACTGCCGCCGGTTGGAGAGCCCTGTTAGCGCATCGGTCACGGCCAGGCGGCGAATAACTCTGCGCAAGCGCCGGTTCCCGTCAAACGTAATCGTTAGGTTGATGCTGATGAGCGCCAGGATCGTTACTGTCACCGCTGTGAAGCCGAGGGACGGGGTGTACCAGTCGGCTGCGTAAAGTATGGCGGCGCAGGCTGCGTATGCGACAACGCATGCGAAGTTGTAAATGATGGCGGTAGTGAATGGACGTTCGGCTACTGTCTGGATCATCAAGATGACAAACGCCATCCAGATCGGGTAGCCCAGGTTGGCCGTAGCCAGGACGCCGGCGACAACAGAAATGAAATCCAGGTAGAGGTAAATCCTGTCGTACCAGTGAATGGGGCGGCGCTGCAGCCAGTACCACGTGCCAAGAACATTCGTCGCGCAGATCCACCCGGCGCTTCCGAGAAGCGCCAACGGATGAACAGGCATGAGACCGCTGAATGCGAGGGAGACGTACGCCACAAGAATGAACCAGCGCAGGCCAAGGTTAAGGGTCACATATCGCTGGTCGTAGCGCCCGGACTCATCGACGCGCATCCAATCCACGTCGGCGTCTTTCTCCCTGAGAGCCGAAGAGGCGGCCCATCCTTCGGCCAACGGGCTGGGATCATGTTCTGGGGGCATATCACTGTGTTCGATGTATTCGCAAGGGAACAGTTACGGAGACGAGGGGCAGAAACGGTTAAGGCGCCCCCGAAGGCGCTTGTCGTATCCTTGCGCACATGACAACCTCACCCGAAATGCACAACGAACCCGAGATCACGGCGCCGGTAAACCTCGTGGGCGCGGACGGCAAACTCAACCCCGACGCTATCGCCTGGTCCAGGCACCCCCTGCACCGCTGCAATCTGCCCGCCTCGCTGGAGAGGAAGAAGAAGTGGAACTACTGGGCCGTGACCAGCAACGACATGCTCTTCTCGACGACGATTGCGGACGTCGACCGCCTCGTGCTCGGCGGAGCGTATTTCTTCGACCGCCGCACGCACCTGCACATCGACAAGGCCGTCATCCAGCCGCCGGGCACGATCTCGATCCCGGAAGTCGTCATGGGCGACATTACGATCGATCACCCGGACATGCGGATCTCGATGACGGACGAAGGAACCGGCACGCGCCTCCGCGTTGAGGCAGCAGACTTCGGTGGCAAGCAGTTACAGGCGGACATCCTGGTCCAGCGCCCGGCCCGACACGAGACGCTCAACGTCGTCATCCCCTGGACCGCCGTCCAGTTCCAGTACACGTCGAAGCAGAACACGCTTCCGGCGTCCGGCTACGTTCAGCTCGGTGACGAGCGGATGGAGTTCGCGCAGCCGGCGTACGGTTGCCTCGACTACGGGCGCGGCGTCTGGCCGGAGCACACGATCTGGAACTGGGGCGGCGCATCTGGCGTCCAGGGCTCGCACGTCGTCGGCCTGAACCTCGGTGGGCAGTGGACGGACGGCACCGGCATGACCGAAAACGGCCTCTGCATCGACGGGCGGCTCACCAAGATCAGCGAAGACCTCATCTTCGACTATGACCGCAACGACACGATGAAGCCGTGGCTGGTGCGGAGCGCGGCGACGGACCGCATCGACCTGCGCTTCGATCCGGAGTACGAGCGCTTCTCCGAGAACGGGTCGCGCGACTCCCTCTTCGTAAAGACAAACCAGATGTTTGGCACATACTCCGGCCGCATCAGCCCGGATGACGGCGACCCGATCGAGCTACACGGTCTCTTCGGCTGGATCGAGGACCACGAAGCGCGCTGGTAGCCCCCGTCAGCTGCTCTGCCCAACCTGGAACGAATTGAGCGATCTCACAGCCAGCACAACCGAACCAACAACGGTGATCGCCAGGATGATTAGCGCCTCCGTGCCGCCAAGGTCGGGAGAAAACGTCTTCTCACTGGCGGTGCTGAAGAGCCCGGCGACGCCGAGGCAGCACTGGTGAACGCTGAGGTAACGCGTGCCGCTGAAGAGCTGCGTCACGATTCCCTCCCAGACGAAAACGTACGCCAGCCCAATGAATAGCGCGCGGTTCGTCATCGCGCTGAGCAGCACGAACAGCGCCGAGTAGGCCACCGTCCCCAGCAGCGTTCCGATCAGGAAGCCGGTGACGATGCCCTGCTCCGAGGAGCCGGAGATGGCGATGAACCCGGAGAGCGCCGCCGAAGGCACGACGCACAGCGCTGTCAGAAGCGACGCCGCGCCCAGTTTGGCGACCACGATTTCGATGCGCGGAATCGGCTTCGAAAGCAGGTGAATAATCGTCCCGTCCTCAATCTCCGAGCCGAGCGCGGACGTCCCAAAGATCAGCGCTGTCAGCGGCAGCAGGATCGTCACGATGACGCCGTCCAGCAGCGTATCAGCTGTCCACTGCGGCGGATCGTCGTGCTGATTGCCCAGCCGGTAGGCTAACGCCACCAGCGCCGGCAGCAGCGCGAGCAGGACCACCAACGCCAGGCGGCGGCGGCCCATAAGCTCACTCAACGTCAGTCGGAAGATAATCCAGATCATCGCTTGACCAGGTAAGCGAAAACGCTCTCCAGCGACTCGTCGGTCGGGAGGAGCTCGAGGAGCCGGATGTTTTGCGCCCGCGCCACCTTCGGGGCGGCGACCGTAAAAGCGGCGAACTCCTGCGTGCGAACGCTGATCGCGTCGCCCGCCAGCTCGACGCCGGAAACGGCAGGCTCGGCCATCAGCGCCGAGGCGAGCCGGCGGTTGTCCGCGGAACGGATCGTGAACTGGTGAGGCCGGTCGATCATCAGCTTCCGGATAGCATGGAAATCGCCAGAAGCAGCCAGCCTGCCGTTGATGATGACCAGCACATTGTCGGAAAGGCGCTCCACCTCCTCCAGCACGTGGGAGGAGAAGAGGATCGTCTTGCCCTGCTTGGCCATTGCCTCCAGGCTGTTCATCATGTGCAGGCGCTGCGTCGGATCGGTACCGCTGAACGGCTCGTCCAGCAACAACACCTGCGGTTCGTGGACGATAGCCGCGGCGATCTTGATGCGCTGCTTCATGCCCTTGGAGTAGCCGCCCGTCTTGCGGTCCTGAGCCTCCTGCATCCCGACGACAGCGATCGCCCGATCGGCGGCTTGCACGGCGTCGCGCAGACCGTGGAGACGCGCGTTGAGCAGCACGAACTCGCGACCCGTCTGGAACGGGTACACGGCCTCCCCGTCCGCGACAAGCCCCAGGCTGCGGTAGAGGGACGGGTTCCGCCAGGCCGGCTCCCCCAGCACCTCCACCGTGCCCGCGGACGGCTTCAAGAACCCGGAGAGCGTGTGCAGGACGGTGCTCTTACCGGCGCCGTTTGGCCCCAGCAGCCCGGTTATGCCGGTGCCGATCGTGAAAGAGATGTCGTTCACAGCGACAACGTTGCCGTACCAGCGCGACAGGCCGTGCACGACGACGTCGGCGCTATGGCCGGGCTGGGACGTTGCCTGCGTGCTCACGTCGCGATCCTCAGGCAGCGGCGCACGAACACGCCGAGACTGACCGAGCCAACAACCAGCGCTTCGAGGGCGTAGACGCCGCCCGGGATGTCTGCTTTGGCGAGCACGCCATTCCCTTCCGGAGACGCTCCGAAGATCCAAAGCGAAAAGCCGGAGATCACGTGAAACGGGCTGATCATCAACGCGTAGCGGACGATCCCCTGGTCAGAGACGCTGAGCAAAATCGGCCCGAGCGCCGAGCCGAGAATGAACACGGCGAGCACGCTCACGGTGGAGTATGCGCGCCGCGGCGTGAACGAGGCCACCGACAGCCCGATCCCCGCGAACATCACCGACAGGAGCAGCGAGCTGGCGAGTATCTCCGGCACCTGCTTCCATTCGTCCTGCAAGTACGAAGCGGGGTTGCTGACCACGAGACCGTTCCCGGCGAAGAGGATGGCCTGGGGGCCAACCGTCAGTACCAGCAGCGAAACCGTCAGCGCGAAGAAGTTGGCGAGCGCGTAGTCCGCCCGCTTGAGCGCCCGTGAGAAGTACAGCGTAAGCGTGCCGCTGCGCTGGTCCCGGCTGACCAGCTCAGGCGCGATGGCCGCGCAAAACAGCGCCAGCACCACCCCCACGTACCGGTAGTAGTTCTCTGGCCGGATCACCTTTGCATCCGCATTGCCAAACGTCCCGATCCCAAGCTGAACGACCGCCGGCAGCATGACGATTATCGCCAGCGCGATGGGAAAGATCTTGCTGGACAACGGCCGCCCGACGCCGAAACAGGCCCGCAACCGATGCAGAGCCAGCACGCGGATTGCGTACCTGCGTCCCAGCCGTGGACCTGTGTATCGCTGGTACCCCAGGTTGTAGATGCTGCCAGCCTGGTCAGACAACGGCCCGCTCCCCGAAGATCTCTTCCAGCCGCCGGCGCTGCTGCTGCAGCCGCACGAGCCCCATTCCCATCTCGGCGACGGTATCGCGGATCACGTCGTAGACGCGGTCGTCATCAAGTTGCACGTGCACCCGGCGGTCGTCCTGCTGCACCGTGAAACCAGCGTTTCGCAATCGCTCAACCAACGGGCTGACGTCGCCCTCTACCTCAACGGTGAGCACCTGCGTAACGTCCGTCAAGGCGGAGATCGCCTCGTAGCGGACCAGCTTCCCGGACTCGATTTGCATCAGGTGGTCGCAGACCCGCTCGATCTCACCCAACAGGTGAGATGACATGATGATGGAGATACCGAACTCGCGGCCGACGCGCTGCACCAGGTCCAGCATTTCGTCGCGGCCACCGGGGTCCAGACCGACCGTGGGCTCGTCGAGCAGCATCAGCCGCGGATCGTGAACGAGCGCCTGGGCCAGCTTCACGCGCTGCTTCATGCCGGTGGAGTACTCCCGCATCTGGCGGTATCGCTCCTCGAACAGGCCCACCTGTCGCAGTGTCTCCGCCGCCCGCTCACGTGCAGCCGCGTGCGGGAGCCCGCTGATCTGTGCCATGTGCACGATGAACTCCGTGGCGGAGATCTCCAGCGGCAGGCAATCGTGCTCCGGCATGTAGCCAACGTACTGCCGCAGGTCCACGTCCTGGCGGGTCGCGTCAAAGCCGAGGAGGGTGGCCGTTCCGCTCGTTGGTGAGAGAAGGCCAAGGAGGATCTTGATGAACGTGCTTTTGCCCGCTCCGTTTGGCCCGACGAGGCCGATTATGCCCGGCGCAATCGTCACCGTCAGTGAATCGAGCGCCGTGACCTTCGGATAGCGCTTCGTCAATCCGCTCGCCGTGACGAGCGCGGAGCCATCTATCGGGCCGTCTGATCTCAACGCACCTGCATTCTATATGGAACAGATGAAGAACGGCCGCTGCGCCGCGCAACAAAGAAGGGGCCCACTTCGGGGCCCCTTCTTCCAACCGAGGGAGAGCTAGATGCGGCGGCGGACGTAGGCGTAAAGCCCCGTACCGCTGACCGCCGTAGCCAGGATTAGACCAAGCAGTGCGTAAATCGACATGCCGGCAGCGCTTGAGCCGGTACCACCCGTTGTCACCACGTCCACGAGACCACCGACGGCGGGCGTACCAGCCGGGGTAGCGGTCGCGCCGATCACTGTCGGCGAAGGCGTTGGGCTAGCCGTCACGACCGGTGTCGGTGTTGGGCTAGCCGTGACCACCGGTGTCGGCGTCGGGCTGGCCGTCACGACGGGTGTCGGCGTTGGCGTTGGGCTCGCCGTAACCACTGGTGTCGGGCTCGGCGTCGGCGTGCCACAAGGGCCAGCCGGGGCGGGCGCGATGTCGAACGGAGAATACGTCACGTTGTTGCTGACGAGAGCTCCCGTGCCAGAAGCAATCTGGCCAGGACCACTCGGGTCGCCCCACCAGTTGCAGGTGCCGTCAACGGTGCCGCCGCCCGCGCCGAGCGTCGGGTCCACAGCGATGCCGAAAGATGTCGTCGGCTGGTTGAAGTTGTTCTGATTCACAAGGTTGTTCGTGTAGCCAGGGTTGTTCTCGAAGAACACGTCGAACGATGTCGGTGTGCCGCCCGACGGCGGTGACGTGAAGCCACTGAAGGAGTTCCCCGTCACGACCGCACCTGGCGTGTTCGTCTCCAGGCCGATGGCGTGGATCCAGCTGCCCCCGTTCGTACCCGCGAACCCGCTGCTGGTGTTGTTCAGAATCTGCAGTCCGGAGGATCCGGCGGCATTGTTCACCTGCACCGCGTAAGCGCCGCGGTTCAGGCTCGTGATCGCAGTGAACATGTTGCCGGTGATGACGTCGTTGTCGCTCGGGTCGGCCGATGAGCTATCGCCGATGAGGACGCCCTTCGCGGAACGGCCGCTCAGGATGTTGTTGAAGCGGTTGTTCAGGATCTGCGCGCTGTCCGGCCCGACGTCCAGGTAAACGCCCTGGGCCGTGCTGTTCACGCCCGGGTCGTTGGTGATGATCGTGTCGAGGATGTTGTTCTGAATCAGAACGTTGTCCGCGACCGACTTAACGTCGATCCCGAAGACTGCGAACGTGGCCTGCGTGTCCGTAATGGAGAAGCCGTCGATCGTGACGTTCGTGGCGCTGACGGCGATCGCCGTTTGGCCGCCGCTACCGTTGACGGTCGACTCTAGCGGGCCGGACGCGGTTCGGCCAGCGACTGGAACGCCGGCCTGCGCGCCTTTGAGTGTGAGTCCGGCGAGCGTCGCTGGAACTGAGACGTTCTCAGCGTAAGTGCCAGGCCCGACGTTGATCGTGTCGGACGCCGCGGACTGGCTGATGGCGTAGTTGATGGTCAGACACGGAGTGATGATGTTGGAACAATCACCAACGTCAGCTCCGGTAGTGGCCACGTACCGCTGTGTACCAGCCGCCGAGGCGACGATCAGCAGCGTTACCGCCAATGCCGCGAGAACAATGGTTGCGCCGGACGCCAAGAACATCCGGCGAATAGTTGAATAAGACAATGCCGCACCCCCAATATTGCCTGTTATGAACAATGGTGGCTGCCCGACACGAAGTCAAGATACCGGCCATGTCTGGAGGGCGAATGGCCACAAGATGTAGCCATTGATGACGAAAAGGGAGCGTTGGAGGGCCCGGTGGGACTCGAACCCACAACGCCTG
>JBDTOK010000094.1:0-10564 GCA_039933275.1 Chloroflexota bacterium
CGCGCAGGCAAAGATGTTTGCCATGCGCCTTGGCGCGCAGATCAAGAAATTCATTGTCGTAGTGATAGACGCCGCATTGGCCGAAGCGTAACGCCCGGTTACAGGCTACGTCTTGAATTCTGAGGGAAAGGAGGGGCCGCCCCGGGCCACCTATGTCTGTTACCACGCAAGTAAAAGGACGGTCGACCGCCGTCGAGATGCCCCAGGTCCGCCTTGGATTCTGGCGGTTGGCGTTGGCCCTCACGGCCATCTGCGCCATACCGATCGCCCTTTACGCTCCTTTCTTCAACGAGCCGTTCATGCGCGACGAGGGGTTCTACGCCGCAGTTGCGCAGATTATCAAGCACGGCGGCATCCCTTACCGCGACGCGTTTGACAATAAGCCGCCACTGATCTTCACCTGGTACTACATCTCCTTCTTCTTCTTCGGGGAGCATATCTGGGCGCCGCGGCTAGTGGCCGCGCTGCTCAGCTCTGCGACGACGCTGCTGGTCTACTTCCAGGCGCGGTTCATGTACTCACAGCGGGGGGCGCTGGTGGCGATGGCGGCGTTCGCACTGACTACGGGTCTCGCCATGTTTGAGACAAACGCCAACGTCGAGTACTTCATGCTCCTGCCGACGGTGGCCTCGCTGCTCTGCTTCACGCTGGGCATCAAGCGGGGAGGTATCGGCTGGTTCTTCCTGGCGGGGATCTTGAGCGGGATCACGGTGATGACCAAGGAGACCGTGATCTTCGCCTTCGGGTTGTACTTTCTGTACCTCTTCTGGCAGGGCTTCCGCGAAGAGCGCTGGGCGGCGCTACGCAACCGCACGTTCATCCTGAGATGCGTGGCGATGGCGGCTGGCTTCGTGCTGGCGCTGTTTGTTGTCTTCTTGCCGTTCCTGCTCACAGGCACCGCCAAGGACTTCTTCGACGCCGTCTTCGTCTACACGTTCTTGTACGTTGGGGCAGGGCAGGGCTGGCTGTTCAAGGTGAAAACGATGTTCACCTCGCCGTTCATGCTGATCTACGCGACCGGCCCGCTGGCGATCTTCGCAGCTTTCGGCATCTGGTCGTTCTGGAAGAAAAAGGACACGAGCACGGGGGCGCTGATCGCCGCCTGGTTTGTTGCAGGCGATCTCGGCATCATCGCGGCGGGACGGTTCTTCGCGCACTACTACGTGCTGCTGTTCCCGGCGATGGCGCTGCTGGTGCCGGCCGGGCTCATCTACGCTCGAGACAACTGGAAGTCGCGGCGGCTCAAGGTGTTCGCCTGGTCGATGATTGGCGTGAGCCTACTCACGCCGCTGGGCATCAGCTCAGCGATCTACTTCCACGCCGATGCCGGCGACCGCCACGAGCAGAAGTACTTCCAGATCCAGCGCGCCCAGTGGGAGACGGAGAGCCAGGACTTCTCGCAGTGGATACTGGCGCGAACGCAGCCCAGCGACAAGATCTACAACCTGGGTTTCCAGAACGAGGTCTACTTCTACACGAAGCTCCAGTCGCCGACGCGCTTTCTCTTCGATTATCCGTTCCAGTTGGACCACAGTTTCGAGGCGAAGGCGCTGGCGGATTTGAAGGCCGACCCCCCGAAATTCGTCTTTGGATCGGAGCTGGACCTGCCGCCCCAGATTCGGGGCGAAGGTTACTACCCGTACACCATCTACGACTGGATGACGGAGAACTACGACTACGTGGGGAAGATCTACTACGCCTACGTATGGCGGGTTAAGGGCTCGACAATGGCCCATGCAGGCGTTCAGGGGCCCGTATAGGCGGTCTTGGGCGTTGTGGTGGTTCTGGGGCCTTCTAGACAGCGCAACTCTTTCCGCTTAGTTCACGTAGGGCCGCTTTTGGTTGCCCGCGGGGGTCTAGAAGGTATCCGCCGGTGACTGGCTGGTGAAAATCCCCCACAGCCCTCAGTTCTCTGTAACGAGCTACACAGGGTTCCCATCTAAGCATTCGTAAACACAGTCCGGACGATAACCCAAGAAGGGGGTGGTGACCTCAGAAGTCAACAACAAAAGAGGGGGACGAGGTCACTCTCGTTCGGACATATCAACCCAGCCAGTAACCAAAACGATCACTAGGGAAAGGAGGAGACTTAATGTTCTCCAAGATTAACGAGGCGGTGCTCCGGCTGTTCGTCATGTACAAGGACGAAGAGGGCCAGGCTCTGGCTGAGTACGGTCTGATTCTGGGCCTTATCGCGGTAGTCGCGATTGCCGCTCTTACGGCGGTTGGTCTGGCAGTCACCGGCAAGCTGAACAGCGTTAACAGCGCTCTCGGCGGCTCCGGCAGCGCCTAACCCGGCGCGAAACATCGGAAGGGTAAGTGATGACCGCCAGGATTAGCGATGCAATGCTCAGGTTCTTCGCCCTGTACAAGGATGAAGAGGGCCAGGCGCTCGCCGAATACGCAATAATCCTGGGCTTGGTCATGGTAGTCGCGGTAGCAGCGTTGACGCTTCTGGGAGTGGCGGTTGCAGGCAGGTTCGGCCCTGTGACCTCTGCCCTGGGTGGTGGCGGCAGTTCGTAGTTATAGCGAAAAGTCAGGCTCTCGGGCGGGTCGCGCAAGCGGCCCGCCCGTTGGCCTGAGGTTCATATACGGAGGGTCCGGGGCACAGTCCCGGTAAAGGACGGCAATCATGGTTAGAGTCATTCGAAAGAACGAGAAGCGGGAGCTGGGCCAGGCACTGGTTGAGTTCGCGCTGATCATCCCGCTCTTTCTGCTGCTCGTATTCGCCATCGTGGACTTCGGGATGGGTTTCTATTCCTGGATCACGGTGACCAACGCCGCGCGTGAAGGCGCTCGAGTTGGCGCAGTCGGCGCCGATTCAGCGACGATTCAGCAGCGCGTCAGGGACACCGCCGGTTCGCTGAACAACAGCAATCTGACGATTACGGTGACCAACGCGCAAGGCAACTCCGGCGAAGAGGTGTCCGTGGGGGTCGTGTACAAGTACACGATGATCACACCACTTTCCACCGTCATCAAGCTATTTGCCGGCGGAAACGTGGGCCCGCAAATCAACTTCAGCGCCACCTCAAAGATGAGATTAGAGTGACGGCGCCTCACTGCGCCCATTTCAGCTAGGGTCTGACCGGCTTCGGCAGGCAGGCCCTGTTCTGCTATCTAGAGCTGCCCATATCGCTATCTTTTGGCGGCTTAACGGAAAAGATCGGTAGCTTGGCCCGGCATGCCCAAATTGATGTAACGATGGGCAGCCGCAGCCGTCATTAATTTTGACATCGCAATCTGAAGAACCACCTAAGGGGGAGAGAGACCCATGATCAAGAATCTCGCAATAGGAGGCGGCTCCAACAAGATGCTGCTGTTCGCGGCGCTTCTGCTTGGCCTGGTCGCCGCTGTTCTCGTAGGACTCTACTTGAGCAGCCTTAACAGCAACGATAGCAGCAGCACACCCGTAAGCGCGGTAACTGTGCCGGTTGTCGTCGCAATCGCACCGATCCCGGCCGGCACCACAGTCACGCCGGAGATGTTGACCGTAAAGAGCATCTCCACTGACTTCGCTGTGCCGACCGCTTTTACGAAGGCCGAGGACGTTGTCGGGCAGACGACCCAGGTCCCGATCGCGATCGGTGAGCAAGTACTCCCGACGAAGGTTTCGAGCTCATCCACAGCGCAGAGCACGCTGGGTATCAATACGCCGCTATCGGCGGTGGTGCCGGCAGGCATGCGCGCTATAACAGTCGTTATCGGTCCGGTGGCAGCGGCCGGCGGTTTGGTCCGACCGGGCGATCACGTCGACCTGATTCGAAACGCTGATCCGGTCACAAACAGCGACTCCAACGTAGCTCCGGTTGTGCCGGGCGCTTGTTACGTCCTCCAGGACGTGCAGATCCTGACGATCGACGCCAGCATCGCCTCAACGGACGCCGGTACCAACATAAACACTTTGGCCACAGGCCCGGCCAGTGGTGCATCCAAGCTCATGGTCATCGCGGTGACTCCGTCTGATGCGGCCCTGGTTGCCGCATCGCAGTCGCAGCCCGGCGATGCCAGCGTTCAGTCTCCTTTGTGGGCAGTGCTTCGCCCGTTTGGTGAGCGCGGCGCCGTTCCCGGCCTCGCGACTTGCACAAACTCAGCACCCACATCCTAGTAGAACCGGGTAATTCCAATGACACGTAATCCACGCGTAGCTGTAATCGACCAGGACCTTAGCAGCCGGTCTGACATCACCAAGCTGCTGACGGTCTCCGGGTTCTCGGTCGTGGGCGAGGCCGGCTATGGTATCGAGGCGGTCTCAATCGCGAAGTCGGCCGAGCCCGATGTAGTGGTGATCGCCATCGAAGAGCCGATGATCCGCGCGCTCCAGACAGTGGAGGCGCTGGCGGACCTTCTCCCCCATTCGGCTATCGTTGGTTACTCCACGCTCCGTGACGCGCAAGCGATGCGGAAGGCGATGCTGGCCGGCATCAGCGACTTCATCGTCGCGCCGGTCAAAGAAGAAGAGCTGATCAACTCCATCTATACGGTGCTCGCCCAGGAAGAGCGCCGCCGCGCTCGCATTAGCGGTGAGGCGGAAGAGCCCGTGGCCGCCGGCTCTGTCATCACGGTGTTCGGCGCAAAGGGTGGTATCGGCAAGACGACGATTGCGACAAACGTTGCGACGGCGATCGTGCAGAAGACGAACCAGTCAGTTGTCCTTGTCGACCTGGACACGCGATTCGGTGACGTCGGCATTCTGATGGACATCCCGGTGGAGCGAAGCATAGCTGACCTCGCGGTCCCAGAAGAGGACATCACGCGAGAGATGGTGCAGGAGTGCCTGTACCAGCACAACAGCGGTGTCTACATTCTCCCTGCGCCGATCCGGCCGACCGACTGGCGAAACGTCCACGCCGGCCATATCGAGCGGATTGTTTCGATTCTCACGCAGACTTACGACTACGTTGTCCTGGACACGCCGGGCACGTTCAACGACATCGTCGCGCGCTCGCTTGAGCTGGCCTCGATGGTGGTGCTTGTTGCGACGGTAGACATGGCCAGCCTCAAGGACACGCTGCTGGCCATCGACATGTTGCGGTCCTGGAACTTCCCGCAGGACAAGATCAAGCTGGTGATCAACGCGACGAACGAAGCGAGCAACGTCCAGCCGCAAGAAGTGAAGCGCATGTTGGGCCGGGACGTCTTCTGGTCCATCCCCTACGACAGAAACATCAGCACCGCGACACAGCTGGGTATGCCGGTTGTCGTCGCCAAGCCGCAGTCCCGCGCCTCAGAGAGCATCGTCGAAATGGCGTATGCACTCACAGGTGTACGGGCAACTGGCAAGCAGAAATCCAAAGAACCACAGAAAGCCGGTCTCTTCAGCCGAATCATGGGTGGTCCCCAGGAGTCGGCTGAGGCAACGGGTGGAGTAGATAGATGACAAGCTGGCAACCAGGACGAGGAATGGGCACGACCAACCGGCCAGGAATGGCCGGACCGGCTGGTCCTACGCGTACGACGCCCGGGCGCTACAACGAGGACATGGAGCAGCTGATCTTCCGTATCCACCAGATGCTCATCGAAGAGCTGGATGCGGACCAGATTGCTGCAATGCCCACCGAAGACCGGCGCCGCGTGGTGGAGCAGTCCGCTGAGACGCTTCTCCGCCGCGAGCTGCCGAACGTGGGTGGGATTACGCGCGACCAGATCGTCGCCCGTGTTGTCGACGAAGTCGTCGGCCTGGGCCCGATCGATGCGCTTCTCCGCGACAGCTCGATTTCAGAAGTCATGGTCAACGCGCCGGACGAAGTCTTCTTCGAGCGCGAAGGCATGCTCTACCTGAGCGACGTCCGCTTCCGCGACGTGTCGCACA
The DNA here is from genome assembly GCA_039933275.1 of Chloroflexota bacterium. Taxonomy (GTDB): domain Bacteria; phylum Chloroflexota; class Dehalococcoidia; order SM23-28-2; family RBG-16-64-32; genus DATKKM01. The sequence goes on from JBDTOK010000094.1 coordinate 5,813, forward strand.
TCATGCGAGTCATTGAGCGCATCATCGCGCCGATCGGCCGTCGCGTGGACGAATCGTCGCCGATGGTGGACGCGCGTCTGCCTGACGGCTCACGTGTGAACGTAATTATCCCGCCGGTCGCTCCGAAGAGCCCGACGATCACGATCAGAAAGTTCCGCGCCGACAAGATGACGATGGAAGACCTGATCGGCGCCGGGACGATTACGAAGGACATGTCGGAGTTTTTGAAGGCATGCGTCAAACTGAAGCTGAATATCCTTATCTCCGGTGGTACCGGTACTGGTAAGACGACGTTCCTCAACGCTCTTTCCCTGTACATCCCGGAGTCTGAGCGAATCCTCACGATTGAGGACCCGTGCGAAGTGAAGCTCCAGCAGCCGCACGTTGTATCTATGGAGGCGCGTCCGTCCAACATCGACGGTAAGGGTGAAGTCTCGCAGCGCGATCTCCTCAGGAACTCGCTGCGTATGCGTCCTGACCGCATCATCATCGGCGAGGTCAGAGGCCCGGAAGCCTTCGACATGCTCAACGCCATGAACACGGGTCACGAAGGATCGCTCTCCACAGTTCACGCTAACTCACCTCGAGACGGTCTGGCCCGTATCGAGAACATGGTCCTCATGGCAAACCTGGAACTGCCTGACCGCGCAATCCGCGAGCAGATGGCATCGGCTTTGCACCTTATCGTGCAGCTTCAGAGAGGCACGGACGGTGTCCGCCGCGTCACACACATCACGGAGTGCACCGGCATGGAAGGCCAGGTAGTGACGTTGCAGGACCTGTTCCGCTTTGAGCAGACGGGTCTTGATGAAGACGGGAAGATTCTCGGCCGCATGGCCCCGACGGGCATCCGGCCGTCATTCGCCGAACGCTTTGCGGCCACGGGAATTCCGCTGCCGGAAGGCATCTTCGTCACGGGACGGTAGACAATTATGCCAATCGTAATTGCGATCCTCGTACTGCTGACTTTCGTCTGCCTGGGGCTGGCGCTCGCCGGCCGCAAAGGCAAGACGGACCAGATGGTCTCCCGCCTGGAGACGTTCAAGGAGTCAGGCCCGGGCGCTTCGCATAAGAAGTCGGCGGCCGCAGCGACTCCTGGTCCGGAAGATGGCGCCTTCAAAGAGAAGCGCTCTTACAGTGGTCTGCCGGTCCTCAGCGCATTCTTCGGGAGCATGAAGGGCTCCGACAAGGTGGCCGCGCAGCTGGAGCAGTCCGGCGTGCCCCTCCGAGTGGGTGAGTACTACATGATCCGCTGGGTGACAGCGTTCCTGTTCTTCCTGGCGCCACTGATCTTCGGTATCAACCTCTTTGACTTCGGCATCGCATGCCTCCTCGCGTTCATCGGATACTGGCTGCCTTCGCAGTGGCTGTCCGGCAAGCGCAAGAAGCGCATGGAGAAAATTGTTTCGCAGCTTGTGGACCTGCTCGGCATGGTCTCGAACTCGCTCAAGTCCGGCTACGGCTTGATGCAGAGCTTCGAGTTTGCCAGCAAGCAGCTCCCTGACCCGCTGGGCTTCGAGATCCGGCGCATGCTGCGCGAGTCCACCCTTGGCATGAGCGCCGAGCAGGCTCTCTTCGCCCTGGGCCAGCGCTTGCAGAGCGGCGACCTGGACATGGTTCTTACAGCTATTAACGTGCAGCGCGCAGTTGGCGGCAACCTGGCCGAGATTTTGGACAAGGTCGCCTTCACCATGCGTGAGCGCGACCGCATCCGCGGTGAGATCGCCACGCTGACCTCGCAGCAGAAGATGACGGGTATCGTCATTGGTGTGCTGCCGCTGTTCATGTTTGGCATCTTCATGGTGATGAACCCGGACTACATGAGCCTGCTGTTCACGGACATGACGGGGCGTCTCATCCTGATCGCGGCTATCGGACTGGAAATCATGGGCTACTTCAGCATCAAACGCATCATGGCAATCGAGGTCTAGGAGAGAGCAATGCTAGTCATTCTGATAGTTCTCAGCCTCTTCGGCTTCGTCGCCTTGACGTCCGTTGCGGTACTTGGCAAGCGCCAGGAGTCCGCGATGGAGTCGCGCATCCAGTCGTTCCGAAACCGGAACATGTACAAGGATGACCTCTCGATTGACCTGGACGTCTCGTTCCTGGACCGTGTGTTCAGGCCGGGTCTTGCCGGTATCGGGTCGTCTTTCTCACGTATTCTGCCGCAGTCAACGCTTCGCCAGGTGCAGGTGCAACTGGTGCAGGCAGGCAACCCGATGTCGTACCAGTCGTTCCTCACGTTCTACGCAATCACGTTCGGGATGTGCCTGTTCTTCGGGATGTTCTTCCTGATCTCGTTCCCGGGCGCGTTCTTCCCGAACCGCGTAGTCATTGGCGGCGGCATCATCATGATCGGCTACGTCCTGCCGCGGTCATGGCTCAAGGGCAAAGTAAAGTACAAGCAGAAGCTGATCCTCAAGGCGCTTCCGGACGCGCTCGACCTCATCACGACTTGCGTGGAGGCCGGTCTTGGTCTGGACGCCGCTCTCCAGCGCGTCGCGGACAAGTCCGAAGGCCCGCTGGCCGAAGAGCTTACCAAGATGCTCCGCGATATCTCGATGGGCAAGCTTCGCCGTGAGGCGATGCAGGAGCTGGGCGACCGCGTGGGGGTGGAACAGCTACAGACGTTTATCACGGCGATCATCCAAGCCGAACAGCTTGGTGTTGGTATCGCGCAGGTGTTGCGTGTGCAGTCTGACATGCTGCGAACGGCACGCCGTCAGCGCGCGGAGCGCCAGGCTCACGAGGCGCCGATCAAGATGATCTTCCCGCTGGTGCTCTTCATCTTCCCGGCATTCCTGGCCGTCATCCTTGGCCCGGCCGTCATTCGTATCGCAGGGGCGTTCTAGGAGACCTATGGCACTCGGTAAGAAGATCAGAGGGCTCAGGGAAGAGCTTGGCATGAGCCAGGCGCAGCTGTCCTCACAGGGCCGGCTGAGCCAGGGCTACCTGTCGCAGCTTGAGAACGATGAGGTCCAGAACCCCAGCGCGGCGGTCATCTTCCGCCTGGCGCAGGCGCTTCACGTGGATCCGCGTGTCCTCATGCAGGCTGCGGGCTACAACCACATTGCCGGCGAAGGTGAGCCTGACGAATACGAGATTACAGTCGATCCGGAACTCCTACGCTTCCTGGCGCAGATCCCGCGCGACCAGCAGATGCACTTGCTGCAGCTGCTGCAGGGCATGGACCAGCGCCCCGCGTCGGACGAGCCGGCCAAAGAGCCACCGCGCACGCCAACACAGCCGGCGCGCCGTGGTGGCACACGAGTCGCGGCAGGCGGGTGATGGCGATGGCCCGCGTCGTCAACGAGACGAAGGGCACGGTCGTCGCCGAGCATGTCGGACACGCCCGCAGCTTCTGGCACCGTTTCCGCGGGCTCATGCTGCAGTCTGGCCTCGAGTCTGACGCCGGGCTCTTCATCGAGCCGAGCGGATCGATTCACACCGCGTTCATGCGCTTCCCGATAGATGCCGTCTTCGTGGACAAGGGCAAGCGCGTGGTGAAGGTGACAACGGTCAAGCCCTGGCGCGCATCGGTCAGCAAAGGGCACAGCGTGCTGGAGCTGCCAGCCGGACGCGCCGCAGAGATTGGCGTAGAGGCAGGGGACCAGCTTTCGATTGAACCAATGAACGCCGGACAAACATCCGGAGACGTGAGGTAAGGACATGAAGCTCGGAGACAAGATCCGCGCACTCCGCGAAGAGGCATCGCTGACGCAAGGCCAGCTCGCACACACTTCGGCTGTCAGTCAGGGCTACCTGTCGCAGCTTGAGAACGGCGAGGTGAAGAACCCGTCCGCTGCTGTCCTTCTTCGCGTCGCCGAAGCGATACACGTTGATCCGGACGAGCTCTTCGAGGCGGCCGGCTACCCGACGGTCCGCACGCTCCGCCGCATGTACCAGGACTTCGAGTCGACAATTGATGACACGCTCCTCGCTTACCTGGCAGGCCTTTCGAGAGAGAAGCAGCGGCGCCTGCTATCGCTGCTTGAGGGCATCCAGAAGCTGGTCGTGGCCGAGGGCGCGACCGCGGTCGCCTGGCAGGGCGCGACGCCCGCACCGGCGCTAGACCTGCGCAAAGTCGCCGCCGTCGTCGAGGCGTAAGCGTCTATAGGCGGGCTAATCCCGCCGGCCAAAGCACCGCGAATACTACACACATCACCGTAGTGCGGCGACGCGCGTGTCTGCGTTTGGTAACATTCTGGCCATCGTGCAGTTAAGTAAAGTCGGGAGTACCTACGCGCATGCCTGACTTTTCCGACGACCGCCTGGCCCTGGCCGAGAAGATCGACCCGGAGCTGCTTCAGATGTTGGCGCGCATGTCGCGCCGCCAGCAGCGCCAGGTCCTGCTGCTTCTGATGGTTGTCGAGAACTTGCTCTTCGAGATGATGCGAGAGCGCCGCGCGAGGGAAGACCTGGAATAGGTGCCGCGCGCTGGTAAGACCAAAGCCGCCCACATCTCCCGCCGCTTCTGCATAGAGGACGGCGATAAGTTCAAGCTCAAGGACTTCGATCCTGCCGATACCGCAGGCCTCGATAAGGACGGGGCCGTGGAGATCCTTGCGCGGGGCCTGGAACGCCTGACTGAGCTCCAGGCCAAGCTTTACGCCCAGCAAGAATGGGCGCTGCTGGTCGTCCTCCAGGGGCTGGACGCCTCCGGCAAAGACGGCGTCATCAAGCACGTGATGTCCGGCTTGAACCCGCTTGGCTGCCGGGCGTACTCGTTCCGCGCGCCTGTGGGTGCAGACC
>JBDTOK010000095.1:0-10498 GCA_039933275.1 Chloroflexota bacterium
CCTTGGTGAGGCCTTCGATGATGCTGATCGCCTTCTGGGCCATCTCTTCGTTCGGCGAACCGATGAAGACCGTGCCGTCGTCTTCGATGTCCACGGAGCACTTCGTCTCCTCGATGATCGAACGGATCATGCGGCCGCCTGGCCCAATGACCGCGCCGATCTTGTCCTGAGGCACCGTGATGCGGAACATACGCGGCGCGAACGACGAGAGGTTCTCCCGCGGCTCCGCGATGATTTCCTTCATCTTGTCCAGGATGAAGAGCCGGCCGACCTTTGCCTGCGCCAGCGCTCGCTCCAGGATCTCGTAGGTGATGCCCTTGATCTTGATGTCCATCTGGAGAGCGGTAACGCCCTCAGCGGTGCCCGCGACCTTGAAGTCCATATCGCCGTAGTGGTCTTCCATGCCGGCGATGTCTGTCAGCACCTGGTAGCGGTCGTCGTTCTCGCCCTTGATCAGGCCCATCGCCACACCGGCGACCGGGGCTCGCAGCGGCACGCCGCCGTCCATCAGGGCCAGCGTGCTTCCGCAGGTGCTGGCCATGGAGGAGCTGCCGTTGCTGGAGAGAATCTCCGAGACCAAGCGGATCGTGTACGGGAAGACGTCCTCGCCCGGGACCACCGGCAACAGCGCCCGCTCTGCGAGTGCGCCGTGGCCAAGGTCACGCCGGCTGGCGCCGCGCATCGGCCGCGCTTCACCAACGGAGTACGGGGGGAAGTTGTAGTGGTGCAGGTAGCGGCGCGTCTCTTCCGGCTCCAGGCCATCGATTCGCTGCTGCTCACCCATGGAGCCGAGCGTCAGGACTGTGAGCGCCTGCGTCTCGCCACGGGTGAAGAGGCCGGAACCGTGCGTTCGTGGCAGCAGACCCACCTCGACGGTGATCGGGCGGATCTCGTCCGTTTTGCGGCCGTCCGGTCGCACGCCATCGTTGAGGATGCGCTCGCGGATCGTGTGGGCCATGTGCTCTTCGAGTGCTTCCTTCAGTTCCTTCGGGTCGTACTCTTCGCCCATGCCTTCGACGAGCTCCTTGCGGACGGACTGCATGGCAGAGCCGCGCTCGTCCTTGCCCGCGCCAACCAGGTCCCAGTCCTTGGAGTTGGCGAAGTCGACGACCTTCTGCTTCAGCTCGTCGGAGAGGTTCATGGCAACGAAATCGCGCTTCGGCTTGCCGAGCTTGGACTGCATCTCTTCCTGGAGCTCGATGACCTGCTTGTTGATCTCCTGCGCGCGCTTCATTGCCTCGAGGAGAATCTCCTCGCTGACTTCGGTGGCGCCGGCCTCGACCATGCAGATCGCGTCCTTGGTGCCGGCGACGACGATGTCGAGCTGGCTTGTCTCAAGGTCTTCGAACGTCGGGTTGATCAGGTACTCGCCGTCGCGGTAGCCCATACGGGTGCCGGAGACCGGCCCGCCGAACGGGATGTCGGAGATCGTCAGCGCGGCAGAAGCGCCGATGATCGAAAGGATGTCCGGGTCGTTTTCCCGGTCAACGGACAGGGTGGTGACGACGACCTGTACGTCGTTCCGCATGCCCTTTGGGAAGAGCGGTCGCAGAGGGCGGTCCGTAAGCCGGGCGGCGAGGATGCCGGCGGTGCTGGGGCGGCCTTCGCGGCGGAAGAAGCTGCCTGGGATCTTGCCGGCAGCATACATGCGCTCTTCGAAGTCGATGGTGAGGGGGAAGAAGTCCGTGCCCTCGCGTGGGGTGTTGTTCATCGTGGCGGTCACGAGAAGGACTGTGTCGCCGTAGCGGATGAGAACCGCGCCGTTGGCCAGCTGGGCCATTTTGCCGGTCTCTATGTGGAGAGTTCGGCCGCCGATCTCTCGTTCGAATGTTTCAACCATGTAGTGGTGCACCTCCGTGTGCCTTGTGAATTGGGATGTGTGGGTATGGGGTCATAGCGCCGTCTGCCTCCGTGCGGCCTTCGCGAACCCCTATGTGGTGTGGCGCGATGTGTGTGATGGGCCGGTTGCCCTTCTTGTCCCGCGGGGCTCGTGCCCGGCGGCTATAACGGCGTTCGTCCGTCCCCTGCGTGGGGTGGCTACGGACAGGCCGGAAAGAGAAAGGCCCGCGCTATTACTTGCGCAGGCCGAGCGATGCGATGAGCGCCTTGTACCGGGCCGGATCCTCGCGGTTCAAGTAGCGGAGGAGGCCGCGGCGCTGCCCTACGAGCATCATCAAGCCACGCTGCGAGTGGTGATCCTTGCGGTGGGTCCGCAGGTGATCCGTAAGCTGACGAATGCGCTCCGTGAGGAGGGCAACTTGTACGTCTGTGGACCCGACGTCCGTCGCGTGTTTGCCGTGGGCAGACGCGATATCAGCTTTTCGTTCTTTTGTGAGCATGCGTTGGCTTGTCTCGCTCTCTTTCTTGCTTCAGGGCAAGTATAGCAGGCGCGGGCTGAGAGTAGCCAGTAGGGAGTATCCAGTAGCAAGAGGCGAGGGGGTTTGTTTGGCAAAAACGGTGTTTCGGGGTGTGGGCGGGGGCTGTCAACAAATGGGGAGACCGAATTAACGAATCAGGAGAGGCGCTTGACCGGTGGCAGCGTAGCCTCGACCCTCAGCCTATGGGCCGTGTTGCGATTGTCGCTGATAGCTCTGTTTGCCTGCCGCGGGAGCTGGTCGAGCGTTACGGTATCGGGATTGTCCCGCTTGGGCTGACCATCGATGGGAGGCTGTACCATGACGGGTCGCTCGACAACGCGGAGCTTTTCCGGCTGATCGAGGCGTCTCGCCACGGCCCGAAGACTGCGTCGGCTGCCCCCGGCGCCTTTGTGGAGGCGTTTGCGCGTGAGCGAGACGCTGGGGCGGCGAGCGTCCTCTGCCTGACGCTATCGGCCGGGTTCAGTGGGACGTACGGCGCGGCGATGGAAGGCGCGAAGCTTGCCGCGGACAGGCTGCCCGGCCTGGAGGTGCGGGTGGTCGATACGGGCGGGCTGGCGATGACGCACGGGTTCGCGGTGCTTGCCGCGGCTCGCGCGGCTGAGGTGAGCGGTTGCCTGGACGAGGCCGCGTATGCCGCCACGCGGGTCGGTCATGCTGGGCGGCTGCTCGGCTCGCTGGACACGATGCGGTTTGTGGTGAAGGGCGGGCGCGTGCCGTGGGTGCTTGGCTGGGCGGCTTCGCTTCTGCACATCAAGCCCGTCTTCGCGTTCGAGGGCGGGAGCGCGCGCTCGATTGCGCGCCCGCGCACGTGGGCAGTCGCGCGAGACCAGGTGCTGCGCCGGATGTCTGCGGAGGTCCGCGGCGGGACGTTGCGCGCGTCCGTCATGCACGTCGATGCGCTAAATCGAGCGCAGGAACTCGCATCCGAAGTGCAATCACTTTTCTCTCCGGTAGAGCTGATCATCACGGAGTTCACCAGCGTGATGGCCGCGCACACGGGGCCGGGGTTCGTTGGCGTTGGTTGGTATGAAGAAGCGTGAGCCCCCGCGCTCGCCGGAGCAGGCGGAGCAGCGCCGCGTCCGCAGCGGCCACATCCGCAACCGCGACGCTGATTTGCTGGAAGCATCGCTCGGCAAGCTGCCCACGCCCTCGAAGCCGCCGGCGGTCGTTGTGATGGTTGGCCTGCCCGGCAGCGGGAAGTCGCACCTCGCGCGGCTGATCGCGACTCGAGTCGGCGCGGTGCAACTGGACAGCGACGCGCTGCGCAAGGCGTTGTACAAAGAGCCGAGGCATACCGAGCAGGAGCACCGGCGTCTTTTTCCGGCGTTGCACGTCTTGATGGAACGCCTGCTGGAGCGCGGCCTCACCGTCATCGTGGACGCGACGAACCTCAAGGAAGCGAATCGCAAGCCGTACTACCGGATCGCCGCGAAGTACGGGGCGCCCGTCTTTCTCGTCCGGACGTGGGCGCCTTCCGCAGTGATCCGCCAGCGCCTCGCCGATCGCGAATCGGAGCGGCCCGCGCACGACTACTCGACGGCAACATTGGAGGTGTATCAAAAGATGCGGCTGGATGCTGAGCGAGTGCGCAAGCGCCACGTCAGCGTCGACACCTCCCGCGACGTGAAGGCTGCGGTAGACAGAATCGTCTCGCTCCTGCAAAGCTAGGCAGGTGAGTGTAAGTAAGCGGCTGGGTTTGCTGCTGTTGATCACCGTCATCGGAGCGCTAGGCGCAGCCTGTGGCGGAGGCGGCGGCGACGCGACGATGATGACCGTGCCCGACGGATATCCCTACCCCGTGCAGACGCCGACGCTGATCAACGATCGCAGCCACCTGGCGCAGGGCGTCGTCTACGACAAGTACACGTCTGACCCGCCGACGTCCGGCCCGCATTTGTTTGTCCCGGCGAACTGGGGCATCTCTGACCTAGCGCTGCCCAAGGAGCAACCGGTGCACAACATGGAGCACGGCGGCGTTGTCATCTGGTACAACTGCAACGCTTCAGTGCCGGCCAGTCCGCCCGCCGCAGCCTCTGGCCCGCTGAGCACCGACGATTGCGCGACGCTGCGGAACTCGCTGAGCGCGATTGTTGCGCCCGCTGCGCAGGCCGGCCATCACATCGTAATGACTCCGTACGCGAGCATGGACTCGCGCATCGGGCTGACGGCGTGGGGTTATCTCGACAAGTTCAACACGTTCGACCAGGCCCGCGTGACGATGTTCATCAACACTTTCGAGTGCAAGTTCGACCCGGAGCACTTTTGCGGGTAGCGCCCAAGCCAATGCTCGTGGTGCGCGCCAACATCGAGGACACGATGATGGCCGACTTCCTGACCTGGTACGAGGCTGAGCATCTGCCGCACGTGATGGCCATTCCCGGCATCGTGAAGGCGTGGCGCACGAACTGCCGCCGCCGCGGGATCAACTGGACGGCGCTCTACGAGATCTCCGACGAAGCCTCCGTGCAGGCCGTGATCGGCAGCACCGAAGCGGACAAAGCGCGCCGAGACTGGGAGCGCTGGCTACCGTACGTCGCAGACCTGAGCGTCGAGGTATACGCGCCGCTGGCGCCGCTGTCCGGCTTCCACCACTGGAACTGACGAGGCTACGTAGACGGCGCTTCTGCGCGCCGTCGCTCCGCCCACTGCCCCCGCACCCACGGGTAGCCCCAGCGCTGTAGCGCGTACGAGATCGCCAGGCCCGCCATCGCGACGATGCCGCCGGCCACGGCGTCGAGGAAGAAGTGGTTGGCGGTCATGGTGATCGCCAGCACTTGCGACGCTGGGAGCATGACGCCGATCGCCAACGCGATCCAGCCGAAGCGCATTCCCTTGAAGCAGTTGATGATCGCGATTCCCAACAGCAGGTCCCAGCCGAAGTGGAGGCTCGGCATCGCGGCGTACGGGTTCACGAAGGCGTGTGTTGACTGCGAGTCGTATGCGTAGCCCAGGTACGCCTTCATCGTGTCGACGAACTGGTGGACGTAGGCGGGGGCCGACGGGTCGTACTGCGTCGCGAGCTGCGGCAGGTCGCGTGGAGGGGCGACCGGGTACAAGAAGTAGATGACCAGCGCAATCGCTCCGGAGGCGAGGAACGAATCGCGGATGAACGTGTAGCGCTCGCGGCGGTAGAAGTACGCCCACATCCCGAAGACGATGATCAGGGGGAAGTGCAGGTAAAAGTACGTGTAGTTCAGCACCTGCGCGAGCCAGTGGTGGTGTGTCACCCAGCGGTTCATATCGCCTTCGACGAAGATGTGCAGCGCCCGCTCCGCATCGATGATGTGGCGCGCGTGCCAGTACGCGTGCTCCGGGTTGTCGACGACGGCGCCGCGCACCCAGAAGTACGCGAGGAACGCAGCGGCGATGAGCGCACCCTCGCCGATATCGCGGCGGGAAAAGCGGGGGAGCAGTGAGCGGGCGCGTTCGGAGGTAGTCATCTTGGGGGAGAGGGTTCGGCGTCCCTCAACGGCGATTTTAGCATTCGCTTTGTTAGAGAGCCGCTCGCCGAGATGGGGGTATACTAGGCTCCGCCAATGCAGATCGTTCCCCGCGCGATCCGTAACCGCCTCGCGCTGTCAGCCGTTGTTGTGCTGGCGGTCGCGCTCTCTTTGCTCGCCGCTGCCGCCCCGCATATAACCCACGCCGCGGGGGCGGAGATCATCGTCACGACCACTGCCGATACAGATGATCCCGGCGACGGCTCATGCTCGCTGCGGGAGGCGATCATCGCTTCCAACACCAACGCGAACTACCAGAACTGCACTGGCTCGGGCGCGTTTGGCGTGAACGACCAAATCCACTTCGTGCTCACCATTGGCATTGAGACGCCGATCATCAACATCGGCGCCACGCCTCTGCCAGTGATCACGGAGTGGGTGACGATCGATGGCGGGGTCTACGGAACGGAGCGGGTGGAGATACACGGGCCGGGCGCGCCAGCCGTTGGCGGCAACGATGGGTTCATCATCGCCAACACGGGCGCAGGCACGACGATCCAGAGCATGGTGATCAACAACTTCGGCGACGACGGCGTCCTCATCCAGGCGGACGAGGTGACGCTGCTGAACAACTTCATCGGCACGGACGAGCTTGGCCTGACAGCGGAGCCAAACCTTGGCTTCGGCGTCCAGGCCTACGGCAACGGCGATGCGATCGGGCCCAAAGTCCCAACGCAAGGCTGCCCGGGGCTCTGCGGCAACCTGATCTCCGGCAACAAGAAGGCCGGTATTTTGCTGGACAACACCGGTAACGGCGGCCCTGTGTCCACCGGCGCGTTCGTCCGAGGCAACTTTATCGGGACGGACCGAACTGGCGGCGCCGGTCTGGCAAACGAGCTTGGCGGCATCCAGGACAAAGGTGTCGGCACGATCATCGGCGGGCAGTTCGGCCTCTCGTTGGATGGAAGCTGTACCGGCAACTGCAACGTTATCTCCGGCAACAACGGCGGCCCTGGCATTTTGTTGGACGCCCTGGCCACTGAATCGCTGGTCGTCGCTAACTTCATCGGCGTCGATGTGGTGGGCCAGTCGCCGGTCGGCAACTTCTACGGCATCGAGACGTTCGAGAGCCACGCACACATCGGCGGGTCAACTCCGGAGGGCCGCAACATCATCTCGGGCAATACCGCCGCCGGCGTTCGCGTGGCCGGTGGGGCGGGCGCCATCATCCAGGGCAACTATATTGGCACCAACACTGACGGCTCGGCGGCGGTTAGTGGCAGTGGCTCCGGCATCATGCTCGCCGGCGGGATTGGCGTGATTATCGGCGGTTCGCAGGCCGGCGAGGGCAACCTCATCTCCGGCGCAAACGGTTTCGGCGCCGGGATCGAGATCTTCAACAGCGTCAATGCGCAAATCGACGGCAACCGCATTGGTACGGCTGCAGATGGCAACTCACCGCTCCCAAACTTCGACGGTATATTCATGTACAACGTAGCGAACGGCAGCGAGATCGGCTCGGCCGCCGCCAACACCATCGCCTTCAACGGAAACGCGGGCGTAGACATGGACGGTGACGACCTCACCACGGTCCGCGGCAACACTATCCACGGCAACTCCATTTACTCGAACGGCCAGGGCATCGAGTTGAAGCGCGGCGCGAACGATGACCTGGCGGCGCCGGTGATCCTGAGCAAGGAGCCGCTGAGCGGCACGTCCTGCGCCATGTGCAACATCGACATCTACTCGGACGACGAAGACCAGGGGCGCGTCTACGAAGGCACTGTCTTCACGCCCGACGGCAACTGGACGTACAGCGGATCGCTGACCGGCCCCAACGTCACCGCCACCGCGACGGATGTGAGCCACAACACGTCAGAGTTCTCGACGCCGTTCGTCATCTTCACGGCGACGCCGTCGCCCACCCCGGCCGTATCGGAGCTTGTGCAGGGCGACGTCAACTGCGACGACGCGATCGATGTCGCTGACTTCGAGCTGATCATCGAGTACGTGGCCGGCGTCAACGACGGCGTGACGCCGGGCGGCGCTTGCCCGGACCTGGGCATGGCGTCGCCGGCGGGCCCCGCCCTGGTCTTCCAGTGGGGCGACATCGACTGCTCCGGGACCGTGGACGCTTACGACGCGCTGTTTCCTCTGGAGCACGCCGCTGGTATCGACCATTTGCTGCAGTTCGCCAACTGTACGCCCCTGGGAGAGCACTTTCCGGCAGAGAGGTAAGCCTCGCGGGTCCGGGCGCCCGCCCACATAGCTACGACGCGCACTTATTGCTTGTGTGTAAACGCTCCCGTATACTCGCGCAGGACTTCCAGCCACCGCTGAAGCCGTACCATTATGTCCGCGATTGTTGTCATTGGCGCCCAGTGGGGTGATGAGGGGAAAGGCCGCATAGTCGACCTCCTCGCGCAGAAAGCGCACATCGTGGCTCGTTACTCCGCGGGCAACAACGCCGGCCACACCATTATTAACGAGCTGGGCGAGTTCAAGCTCCACCTCGTGCCGGCCGGCATCTTCTACCGCGACAAGATCTGCATTATCGGCAACGGCTGTGTCGTCGACCCGAACGAGCTACTCAAAGAGATCGAGCACCTGGAAGAGCGCGGCGTGGAAGTGCGCGGGCGGCTGTTCCTGAGCGACCGCGCGAACGTCCTCATGCCCTGGCACCGCCTGATCGACGAATACGACGAGAAGCTGCGCGGCAAAGACGCCATCGGCACGACCGGGCGAGGCGTTGGGCCCGCCTTCATGGACAAGGTTGGGCGCGCGGGCATTCGCGTCGCCTCACTGCTCGACAAGGAAGCGCTGGACGAAGAGCTGGCGTTCCTCGTCCCGTACAAGAACGCCGTCCTCGAGAAGCTGTACGGCGCCCCGACAGTCGACATCAACAACGTGCGCGCCGAGTACGCCGACTATGGCGAGCGACTCGCGCCGTACGTCGCCGACACGTGTGACCTCGTGCAGCGCGCAGTCGCCGGCGGCGAAACCGTCCTCCTCGAGGGGGCGCAGGGCTCGCTGCTTGACCTCGATACTGGCACGTACCCGTACGTGACGTCGTCGGTGCCGTCGTCAGTGGCAGCGGGCGCGGCGATTGGCATCGGCATCGGCCCGAGCCAGATCGAGCACGTGGTCGGGGTGTACAAGGCGTACAACACTCGTGTCGGCAACGGGCCGTTCCCGACGGAGCTCTTCGATGAGATCGGCACGATGCTGCGCGAAGGCGGCCCCCAGCCCGAGTACGGCCGCACCACCGGCCGCCCCCGCCGCTGTGGCTGGTTCGACGGCGTGGCGGCGCGCTACACCTCGCGGCTGAACGGACTGACAACGGCGGTGCTCACGCGGCTGGACGTACTGGACCAGTTCGACACGATCAAGGTGTGCACCTCGTACAAGATCGGCGGGCGCACTGTGAATACGATCCCGGCGAGCGGCCACGATCTCGTGAAGGCGGAGCCGGTCTACGAAGAGCTGGCGGGCTGGCGCGAGGACACGTCCGTGATCCGCAAGTTCGAGGACCTGCCGAAGCGCGCGCAGGAATACGTGCACTTCATCCAGGACATCCTGGAGACGCAGCTGTGCCTGGTGTCCGTCGGCCCGGAGCGCGACCAGGCGATCCGCATCAAAAACATCATCTAGGGCCGGGCGAGCCGTTGCCCGCGCCGCGAGTCCAGATCACCTACTGCACGAAGTGCCACTTCCTGCTGCGCGCCACGTGGATGGCCCAGGAGCTCCTGACGACGTTCGGGCCGGAGCTGGGCGAGGTGGCGATTGTCCCCGGCTCAGGCGGCATCTTCGAGATCGAGCTGGACGGTGACGTCATCGCCACGAACCGGGACCACGCGCCGATGCCAGACCCGTCCGCGGTCAAGCGGGCGATTCGGGACAAGATTTCGCCGGAGCGGAAGATTGGGCATGACGGCGAGCGATAAGGCGGAGTTTGAGTGCGCCCTGAAGGGGCTTCGCTAGCCGCGTTCGTGCGGCGCATTACCCCCGCGTTTTCATCCGGAACGCCGGCTTGGCCATCTCTTCGATCGTTGGCGGTTGCGGGGCGGCGCCGTTGGCCAGCGCTTCGGCGTCTGGGGCGCTGATGATGCGCGGGATCGTGCGGAAGCCGATCAGCGACACCAGTAGACCAATCGGCCCGCCGAGCAGCAGGCCGGCGATGACGTCGCTGGTGACGGCGAAGAGGAACGCCGCTCCGACCAGTGCGCCAAGCGCGGCGACGATGAACGGCAGCTCGCGGCTGGGGACGGACTGTGTGCGCGTGGCGTCAGGCTGTGTGGCCATGGCTAGAACCTGCCCGGCGGCGACTTGAAGCCGCGGAACGGCCCTTCGCGCGATTCCCACTTGCGGTTCTTCAGCAAGCGTTCCACCTCAAGCGCGATGTCGAACTCGTTGTACTTCTCGGGTTGTGGCATACCCGCCGCCGGATCGACGACGGGCGCCGCTGCTTCGACGACGGCAGCTTCCGGCTGAGCGATCGGCTCTTCGCGGACTCGCTCTTCGTCGCCCGCGTACGTCTCCACCGGCGCGGCCAGCACCTGCGGCGCCCCGGCCACGATCTCCGGAGCGACTTCGGCGATGAGTTCCGGCGCCCGAGCCACGACCGGCGGCGCTATCTCGGCGACTACCTCGGGAACCTCGGCCCTAGCGGGTGCCCACGCC
>JBDTOK010000096.1:0-10402 GCA_039933275.1 Chloroflexota bacterium
CCGAGGGCCAGCGTCTGCTCGGCCTGCTGGAGGCGATGGAAGAGCGCAACCTCGGTCGCGCCATCGTCACCCCGCTCGAAACGGGCGACGTCTCGATCACCATCGGTGGTGAGCACCCCGTCGACGAAATGCGCAACTGCACCGTCATCTCCACCCGCTACCTCGGGCCAGCCGGCCTGCGCGGCACGCTCAGCGTCGTCGGCCCGACCCGCATGCACTACCCGCGCTCCGTCGCGATGGTGCGCTACATGTCGACGCTGATGGAAGAGCTGCTACGCGTCTACTTCGCATAGCGCGATGGGAAATAGGAAATGGGAAGTGGAACAGACGCTCGATTTCCTACTTCCTACTTCCCATTTCCTAAAGAGGTTTGCTGAATGACTGACGAAACAATACCGATGGACATCCCGCCAACCGAAGACAACGGCCCGACGGCCGCCGAGCGCCTGGCCAGGGCCGAGGCTGATGCCGCCAAGTACCTCGACAACTGGCGCCGCGCCGAGGCCGACTTCCAGAACTACAAGCGCCGCACCGAACAGGAGCGCGAGGACACCCGCCGCTTCGCCGGCCTCTCGCTGATCATGAACCTGCTGCCCATCGTCGACGACTTCGAGCGCGCGTTCGGTTCGCTGGACGGCGGGCTCGCGGGCCTGACCTGGCTCGACGGACTGCGCCTGATCCACCGTAAGCTCATCGCCCTCCTCGACAACGCCGGCGTCAAGGCGATCGACGCGGACGGCCAGCCCTTCGACCCGCGCTTCCACGAAGCCGTCGCCCACATCGAAGGCGAAGACGGCCGCGTCCTCAGCGAAGTCCAGCGCGGCTACATGCTCCACGACCGCGTCCTGCGCCCAGCAATGGTCGTAGTAGGAAGCGGCAAGAAGGAAGGAAACGCATGACTAACACACAAGAACAAAACCCCATCGGCGCCACCAGCGCCTACCTAATCCCCTGGCTCGAACGCCTCGAGATGATCTCCCTCAAGCGCCTCTCCGACTCCATCGAGAAGAAGGACGAGGCCGCCCAGCAAGCTGAGATCGACATCGTCCACGCCGCCATCGCGCGGCTCGTCAACGCCACCAAGCCCACGGCAAACAACGAAGCGTAAATCTAGAAACAAATGCAAACCAAACACCGAAATTGCGAAACGAACTTCGCGGCATCCGCCCGCGGGCTGGAGGAGAACAGAAATGGCTAAGGCAATCGGAATCGACCTGGGGACCACCAACAGCTGCGTCGCCGTCATGGAAGGCAGCGAGCCCGTCGTTATCCCGAACGTCGAGGGCGGGCGCACAACACCGTCCGTCGTCGCGATCTCCAAGACGGGCGAGCGTCTCGTCGGCCAGGTGGCCAAGCGACAGGGCGTCACAAACCCGGAGAACACCGTCTACTCCATCAAGCGCCTCATGGGCCGCCGCATGGACGACGCGGAGGTCCAGCGCGACCTCAAGATCCTCCCGTACAAAGTCGACGCTGCGGCCAACGGCGACGCGCAGGTCCACATGGGTGGCCGCGGCTACAGCCCGCCGGAGATCAGCGCCATGATCCTCGCGAAGCTGAAGGCAGACGCTGAGGCCTACCTCGGCGACACCGTCACCGAGGCCGTGATCACCGTCCCCGCATATTTCAACGACTCGCAGCGCCAGGCCACCAAGGACGCCGGTGAGATCGCCGGCCTCAACGTCCTGCGCATCATCAACGAGCCGACCGCCGCCGCACTCGCCTACGGTCTCGACAAGACCGAAGAGAAGTTGATCGCTGTGTACGACCTCGGTGGCGGCACCTTCGACATCTCGATTCTCGAGATCGGCGAGGGCACCTTCCACGTGAAGTCCACCAACGGCGACACGCACCTCGGCGGCGACGACTTCGATCAGAAGATCATCGACTGGCTCATCGACGAGTTCAAGAAAGACCAGGGGATCGACCTGCGCAACGACCGCACGGCCCTCCAGCGCCTCAAGGACGAGGCCGAGAAGGCCAAGGTCGAGCTCTCCACCACCCAGCAGACCGAGATCAACCTCCCCTTCATCACCGCCGACGCCTCCGGCCCCAAGCACCTCGCGATCACGCTCACTCGCTCCAAGCTCGAGCAGCTTGTCGGCGATCTGGTGACGCGCACGACCGACCCGCTGCGCAAGGCGATGGAAGACGCCAAGGTGACAACGGACCAGATCGGCGAGGTCATTCTTGTCGGCGGCCAGACACGCATGCCGCTGGTGCAGGAGACCGTCAAGAAGTTCTTCGGCCGCGAGCCCCACAAGGGCGTGAACCCGGACGAGGTCGTCGCCATCGGTGCGGCGATCCAGGCCGGCGTCCTCAAGGGCGACGTCCGCGAGGTGCTCCTCCTCGACGTCACGCCGCTGTCGCTCGGCATCGAGACCCTCGGCGGCGTCAGCACCCCGATCATCCCGCGCAACACAACCATCCCGACATCGAAGTCGCAGACGTTCTCGACCGCCGCTGACTCGCAGACGTCGGTGGAGATTCACGTCTTGCAGGGCGAGCGTGGCATGGCCACCGACAACAAGTCGCTGGGCCGCTTCATCCTCGACGGCATCCTCCCCGCGCCGCGCGGCCTCCCGCAAATCGAAGTCGCCTTCGACATCGACGCCAACGGCATCCTCCACGTCTCCGCGCGAGACAAGGGCACCGGCCGCGAGCAGAAGATCACGATCCAGGCGGGCACCGGCCTGTCGCAGGACGAGATCGACAAGATGAAGCGCGACGCCGAAACCTACGCCGACGAAGACCGCAAGCGCCAGGAAGACGTCCAGATCCGCAACACCGCCGACTCTCTCGCCTACACGGCCGAGAAGACCGTCCGCGAGTCCGGCGAAAAGATCCCCGGCGACGTCCGCACAGAAATCGAAGCCGGCGTCAAAGAAGTGCGAGACGCTCTCGCCAACGAATCGTCCTCAACCCAGGCCATCCGTGACGCCGCTGAGCGCCTGACAGCCGCCCTGCAAAAAGCAGGCGCCGCCGTCTACGGCGAAGGCGCGGGCGCAGACGGCGCCGCCCCCAACGGCGCGGCCCCAGAAGGCGAAGCGCCAGCAGAAGAAGGCACCGTAGAGGGGGAATACCGGGAGGTATAGCGCCCGCGCGCGCCAAACATACGAAAACAGAAGGCCGGGCCAAATAGCCCGGCCTTTTGGCGCTCTGCGCCAGGACGTGGCGATAAATCTTGGCCAGATGTCACGCTATTCGGTGCGGCGGCACTACGGCGCGACCGTACACTTCCAGCGTGGAAGATGCATCGCACAGCCGGACCATCCTCGTAGCCGGAGCGACCGGGTACATCGGCGGCCGCCTGATTCGGGCGCTGGAAGCAGGCGGCGAGCGCCTTCGTTGTCTTGCCCGCAAACCGCAGTACCTCGCGCCTCGAGTGGCCGCCTCGACTGAAGTCGTCCAGGCCGACGTTCTTGATCGGGGTAGCCTCGCCGCCGCTATGGTTGGCGTTGATGCCGCATTTTACCTCGTGCACTCCATGGGCTCGGCCGGTGATTTCGAGGAAGAAGATCGCCTCGGCGCCGAGAACTTCGCGACCGCCGCGAAGCTGGCTGGCGTCCAACGTCTGATCTACCTCGGTGGCCTCGGCGAAGGCGACCTTTCCTCCCACCTCAAGAGTCGCCACGAAGTTGGACGTATCCTGCGAGAGTCCGGCGTTCCCACCATTGAATTTCGAGCGTCCGTTGTCATCGGTTCCGGCAGCCTCTCGTTCGAAATGATCCGCGCGCTCGTCGACCGCCTTCCAGTGATGATCACGCCGCGCTGGGTGTTGATCGGCGCTCAGCCCATCGCGGTCGAAGATGTCATCGCCTACCTGGTTGAGGCTCTCGACATACCTCTATCCGAGAGTATCGTCGTCGAAATCGGTGGCAGCGAGCGCGTGACCTACGAGCAGATGATGAACGAATATGCGCGACTTCGCGGACTGAAACGACTGATGATTCGCGTCCCCGTACTGACCCCCTGGCTCTCCAGCCTCTGGCTCGGTCTCGTCACGCCTGTTTACGCCACCGTCGGCCGAAAGCTCATCGAAAGCATCCGTCACGAAACGTTTGCCGACGACACAAATGCCCGTCGGCTCTTCAAAGTCCGTCCGCGCGGCGCGACGTCTGCGATTCAGCGAGCCCTCACGAGAGAAGACCAGGAGATCGCCGCCACGCGCTGGTCGGATGCGCTCTCGTCGCGCGGACACGAGCGCACCTGGGGCGGTGTTCGCTTCGGCTCGCGCTTGGTCGATTCGCGCAGCATACGAGTGCATGCGCAACCAAAAGCCGCTTTCGCGCCCATCCGTCGCGTTGGCGGACGAAAGGGTTGGTACGCCGGTGCATGGCTGTGGGGCATGCGTGGTTTTGGTGACCTGCTTTTCGGCGGGCCAGGCATGCGCCGCGGCCGCCGCGACCCCGAACACATTGCCGTCGGCGATGCGATCGACTTCTGGCGTGTCGAAGCGTACGAAGAAAATCATCTGCTCCGCTTGCACGCGGAGATGAAGCTCCCCGGGCGCGCCTGGCTCCAATTCGAAGTGGAAGGTTCGGGCAATGGATCGACAATTCGTCAGACGGCAATCTTCGATCCCGTTGGCGTTATGGGTTTGCTCTACTGGTACGGGTTGTACCCGTTCCACACGCTTATTTTTGCGGGGATGCTCCATGGGATCGCCCGTGCGGCGGAGAAGAAGTCCGCTGCCAACGCCACTCCCCCGTAGGCGACTTTTGGCTGCTACGGTATGAACGAAATTTAACCAGCTCCCAACGCATGTAACCGCTTGACCTGCCCGTAACACGTCGTAGGATTGCCTGGGGTGCGGCGTACGCCACGAGACGGACTGGAGGCGGCGCGATGACAAAGAAGAGCCAATCACCATCAATCCTGCGCGACGTGGTCGCCGTGGCCGGGCTGTATCGCAGCGTCTTCTGGATGGTGCGCCAGCAACTGCGCCACGGCCCGGACTGGCAGCAGCACCTGCTCGACGAATCTATGCGACCGTACTCGTCTTCGCCTGATGACAACCGCCGGCCGGAGCTGGCTGGAACGCGGCGCAACTAACCTGCCGAAGACGCAGCACTACTGGGAGGTCTGGTATCCGCGCGCCGGCGCGACCGGACTCCTCGTCGCTCGCGGTCAAATCGATCCGACCGAGCGCATAATCCTGCACGCTGCACCCGAGTTCGTCACCGTCGAGGTCTACGACAACGCCCGCCACACGATTGCGCGCGGGGAAGACCTGCCGCGTACCGCTGACACACCGATGTGCCTGCTCCGCATCGAGCACGCCGCTGTCATGCGAGAAGACATCTGGCCAAGCGAAAGTCATCTCGGCTCGATCGTCCTCCTCGCGGGCGGCGAGGCCGGCGTCCTCAAGTCATGGTGGAACGCCGGCGACCGCAGCGAGTGGCGCTGGCAGCTCGAGCTCTACAACTCCCGCAAGTAGCCGCTATTCGCTGGCCTGCTAGCTAGGAGGAATGCGCACTCCTCGGCGGCGCGGCAGTGGTGTGCGCGAGAGGCCGCGGTAGGCAAGGAATGCGTAACCGATTGTGAGAAACGCTGCGTCATAGCGAATCCGTGGCTGAACATCGTCATCGAAGATCTCTTCGAATCGCCTCATGCGTTACCCCCCTCGGTTGAGTTGGGTGTAACCGCCTCAGCCCCCGCGCAGCGTCTCCATGTCTTCGAAGAAGCGTGGGTACGTCTTCGATACGCATTCCGCGCCGCGAATTGTGATCCCTTCCGCCCGCGTGCCGACGACCGCAAACGCCATCGCCATCCGGTGGTCCTCGTACGTGTCGATATCGGCCGGGCGCACGTCGTGCGGCGGATCTATGTGCAGCGTGTCGTCGTGTATCTCTACCGTCGCGCCCAGCTTGCGCAGTTCCGTCTCGATGGCCGCCAGTCGGTCCGTTTCCTTCACGCGAAACGTGTGCAGCCCACGGATCGTCGTCCGCCCGTGCGCGAAGACCGCGATCGCGGCCAGCGTCATCGCTGCGTCCGGCATTCCCGCCATGTCCACGTCGATGCCGTGCAGCTTCTCAGTGCCGGCTACCGTCACTGCGTCGTCGTCCAGCGTCACGGTCGCGCCCATCTTCTGCAGCACCTCGCTGAACCCAACGTCTCCCTGCAAGCTGCTGCGCCCGAGGCCCGGGATCGTGACGCGCGCGCCCGGCCGGATCGCCGCCGCCGCCATGAAGTACGTCGCATTGCTCGCGTCCGGCTCGATCGCGTAGTCGAGGTCCCAGTACACGCCGCGGAAGGCCCGTATCTGCTTCGGTCGTACGACCGGGCGTATGCCCGGCCGCTCGCCCGGGTGCTCGAGCGAGATCACCGCCTGCACCCCGAAGTCCAGCATCAGCCGCGCCGTCATCTCTACGTACGGCCAGCTTGTCTGCTCCGGCTCCAGGTCGATCACCACGTCCTCCGCCGCGTACGGAGCCGCGAGCAAGACCGCCGACAGGTACTGAGACGAGTGCGCCGCCGGGAACGTCGCGCGCCCGCCGGGCAGCCCGGCGCCTTCTATAACGATCGGTGGGTAGCCTTCGCGCTCTTCGTAGCGCACCTTGCCGCCGAGCGCCGTCAGCAGCTCGCCCAGCTCACCGATCGGCCGCTCCCGCATACGAGCGACGCCAGTCAGCCGGTACGTGCCCGTGCCCAACGCACATAGCGCGGCGAGAAAACGGATCGTCGTGCCTGAATTTCCGCAGTCGATCTCCGCCGTCTTCGCCGGCACCGCGCCCGACTTGCCGTCTACCTTGATGCGGCCCTTCTTTCGATCCACGTGCAGCTTGAACCCCAGCGCCTCCAGCCCGGCGATCATCACCTCCGTGTCGTCCGCAAACAACACGTTGGACAGGGTCGACTTCCCGTCCCCGAGCGCGGCAATCACCAGCGCCCGGTTCGTCAGACTCTTCGAGCCTGGCGGGGCAATACTCGCGGCAAACGGCCGCGCAAACGGCGTTAGCGTAACGTCAGTCACGTCACCTATGGTAGCCGCCCGCCCGCGGCGAGTGCTACGGCGCGGGCGTCGGCGTCGCTACCAGGTGCGGGCTGGCCTTGGTGAGCAGCGCCTTCGAGGGCGCCACCAGCAGCTCAATAGCCGGCGCGTCCGTGGCCACGCTGATCGAAGCAAACCGCTCGCCAATCGCAAACTCGGTCGCATCACCCGGAGCGAGATCGCTCACGTCGGCGTTGTACGACTTGATCTTCGAGAACGCGGCCAGGAAATCGGTCAGGTCAGCCTCCGAGTCAAACGAGAGGTATGCCTGCGCAATCCCTGGATCACTTCCCTGGTCGTACGTGCGCAGCCACCCCGATCCCCAGCCGTCGGCCGCGGTATAAGCCGAGAGGGGATCGTCCGTCAGCGTAACGATGTAGTTGTAGATGTCGTACATCCCGAACTGACCGATGTCGTGCTTCGTCCAGCCGCTCAGGTCGGATTTCGTGAGGTCTGCCGGCATGTGGCTGTTCGCGAACTCGCCGGCGCTGTACTTCCTGATGTTGATGATCTGTTCCGTCGTCGCTGGTGGCTTGCGGAACGCCGCGTTGACCGCTGCCCAGCCACCCTCGTCGTAAAGGTTCGAGACGAACACCTCGCAGTCGTTATAGTCGAACTGGACGGCATGCTGAATAAACGGCGGCAGCGCAGACTCAGCGGCTGGCGAAGCCGATGCGTCTTGAATGGCGGTGCGCCAGTCCGGGCCAAACATTTCTTCGGCATACTTGATCTCGGTGAACGTCGCGTCGCCTTCGATCAGGCACTTCACCGTCTCGCCGTAAGACGACCGCCCCGACTTGTCGAGTGGGTTGTCTGCCCACTGCTTCTCCAGCGCTTCCAGGTCAAACGTCTTGTCCTGCAGGCTGTGCGTGTACTCGTGGGCCAGCACCAGCTGGTCCAGCTTCGATAGCTGCTTGTTCGGATCGCCGACAAGCACCAGCGCCTTGTGGCGGAAGTCGTAGAATCCAGCGATGTCGTCAGAGAAGTCGCCCGCAAAGTTCGCGAGCGTGTAGTCCTCCGGCGCCAGGCCCAGGTAGTGCATCGCGGTCAGAGATGCGTTCGCCGTGTCCGTGTCGTCCGGCTCCAGCTCCGCGAACTGATCGACGTTGTACTGGTGCAAGTCCGCCGCCGTGGCCACGCCTTCCTGCGCGATGCTTCCCACCGGTAGTCCGCGGATCTCCGATACCTTGTCGCGGATCGCGTGTAGCTGCGTCGCCAGGTCTGGGCCAAACGGCGTCAGTGGTGGCAGCGAGTCCGAAGACGTCGGCGCGGCCGGTGGGCTAGCGCTGACCGACGCGGCGGGCGTGTCCGTTGCCGGCGTCTGCTCGACGGGCGGCGTCGATGCGCTGCTGCCACCGCACGCGGCGACAACCAATAGCATCGAAAGAGCGGCGATTATTACGACTGGTCTGGCCATGGCTTCTCCCCCTCAGGGCTCGCCCTAGAACGCGAGCCTCCACGATTCCTAGACCGTCGCCCGATGCCTAGCGTTACGCGCGTTGCCATAACTCGCCCGCACCTTGACGTGCGCGTCAGGTTTGGCGTAGCGTGCGGGCAAGTTCTCTCGTTTAAAGGAGGCGCCATGCCCACCATCAAAGCTGGCGACATCAACCTCGAATACAGCACGGAGGGGAGCGGGCCGCCGCTGCTTCTGATCATGGGCTTTGGCGGCAGCCTGAAGGACTGGGGCGAGCCGTTCCTGGAGAACCTGCGCAAGCACTTTACCGTCACCCGCTTCTCCAATCGCGGGACGGGGCGCAGCGATCCGGCGATCCAGCCATTCACGATCCGAACGATGGCGGACGACGCCTCGAACCTGATCGACGCGCTGGGGCTGGGACGGCCGCACGTCCTCGGCATTTCGATGGGCGGAATGATCGCGCAGGAGCTCGTGCTCAACTACCCGGAGAAGGTGAACGGCCTCGTCCTCGGCTGCACAACATGCGGGCCGGCGCACGGGGTAGTGGCGAAGCCGGAAACGATGGCTCTCCTCGCGCCGGCGCAGGGTGCATCGCCGGAGGACATCATCCGCAAGTTCTGGGGCGCGTTGGTCAGCCCGGCCTACGAGAAGAGCGCGGGCGGTCTCGCGTTCCTTGAGGCGATGATGCGCGAGCAGCTGACCGTGCCAACGCCAATGCAGACGCTGGGCCTGCAGATAAGCGCAATCATGCAGCACGACACCTTCGATCGCCTGCCCCAAATCAAAGCGCCGACTCTCATCATCCATGGCGATGTAGACAAGCTTGTGCCGCCTGAGAACGCGGACATCCTTCAGAAGCAACTGTCCGGCTCTGATCAGAAGTGGATCAAGGGCGCGGCCCACATGTTCTTCTGGGAGCAGCCGGCCATCGCTGAGTCGCACATCACCCAGCACCTCTCGCGCGTGCCCGCCGCAGCCTAGCCGCATGGCCCTCGCCAAAGACCAGGGAGCGTTGCTGGACTCCGTCCGTGCGCTGCGTCCCCTCGTTCTGGATCACGCGGACGCCTCGGAGAAATCGCGTCGGATGGCGATGCCCGTTGTCGAGGCGCTGAGGGACGCAGGCGTCTTTCGCATGCTCGTGCCGCGCGGCCTCGGCGGACGCGAGGTGCACCCGCTCGAGTTTCTCAGCGTGCTTGAGGAGCTGGCCACGGCGGACGCATCCGCTGCCTGGACGGCGATGATCGGCTCGACCAGCGGGCTCACCTGCGCCTTTCTTGATGAGGCTGCCGCTCGCGAGATCCTGGGCGATTCGCCCGGGTTGATCGGGGCGGGCGTTGTTGCGCCGCGCGGCACTGCGACCTCCGTTGACGGCGGCTTCAGGGTGAACGGCCGCTGGCCCTTCGCCAGCGGCAGCCTGCACAGCCAGTGGATCGGACTCTCATGCGTGTACGAAAAGGATGGCGCGCCAACCGTCCTCTACGCGACGTTGCCGATGTCCGAGGTCGAGGTCCACGACACGTGGGACGTCGCCGGACTCCGCGCCACGGGCAGCGTAGACGTCTCCGCGCACGATGTCTTCGTGCCGGAGTCGCGTGGCTTTTACTTTCTGGCGACGAGGCCGAAGCACGATGGACTGCTGTACGCGTTCTCGCTGCGGGGGTTGCTGGCGGTGGCGGTGGCCAGCGTGGCGCTCGGCGTTGGTCGCGCGGCGCTCGATGACTTGCGCGAGCTCGCCGGCGAGAAGACGCCGACCGGGCGCAACAAGCCACTGGTCGAATGGGCGATCACGCAGGTGAAGTACGCGCAGGCGGAGGCGGCGCTGCGCTCAGGCCGCGCCTTTCTTATCGAATCGATCGAATCGATGTGGGAGACGCTGGAGCGTGGCGACAAACCAACCTCCGAGCAAGCTGCACTCATCCGCCTGGCCGCTACCGCCGCGACGGATGGCTCCGTGCGGTTCCCTCCGGCCGGTGCCCAAAGGAGCGCAT
>JBDTOK010000097.1:0-10378 GCA_039933275.1 Chloroflexota bacterium
ATTACCGGGCGGCATACGACATTCTTCTCAGCCAGCCGGAAACGCCGGAGCGAGACCGCGATCTTCTCGAACTGCTCAACGAGTGGTCGCTGCTCCACTACTACACGGCGGAGATCAACGTGATGGATCGCCTGATGACGCAGCACTCGGGCCTGCTGGACAGTGTGCTGGACCCAGAGCTTTGCGGTATGTGGCTTACATGGCACTGCTTCGTCGCGTATTCCACTAACAAATTCGAAGAGTCGTTCGCGGCCGCTGATCGCGCGATAGCTCTAGGTGAAGAGTGCGGCTCCATGCGTGTGCTTGCATACGCCTACACTCAGAAAGCCTGGGCGTTCAACGGCTTGTCCCGTGGGCGCGACTTCACGGCATTCGCCGAGAAGGCGCTTTCGTTGGTCGACGGACTGAAGGACGAACGTGACGCAAGATATATTCGGCTGAAGGCGGCCTGCGGAGCCTCGTTAGGTCGTCTCTTTATCGGAGACCTGATCAAATCAAGGGCGCTGGCACACGAGTTGCTGGACTTCGCAATAGAATCCGGAAGCGCCAGGGCACTTTCGTTTGCTCATCTAGCACTGTCGCAAATCTCAGCCTTGACCGGCGACGCCCCCAGGGCCCTAGTCGAAGTAAGGCAAGCGCGGGCCGCCGCGCTGGACCCTTTCTACAAGAGCATTGCAGAGGCATGGCTCGGCAGTGCTCTAGTTAACGGTGGTGAACTGGAGGAGGCGAGAGCAGTAATCTTGCCGGCGATGCGCTTTGGTCAGGAGCACGGAACTACCGCGCTGGTCAGGTTTCAGCAATTGAACGAGGCCATGCTAAATATCGCAGAAGGCGAGCTCACGCGAGGCATGGACCAACTCGCCGCCATCAAGAGGAGTGGGACCGAAAATGCGACTGGTGTGGCATTTGTAGCTGGCGTGAATGAGGCAGTCATCTACGCCCGAATAGCGACGGGTGAAGGCGCCGGTAAGCCATCCGTTGGAACCCTAGTAAAGAACGCTGGCTTTGTGATCGGCCGCGCGCGTAAGGCGTCTCAGATCGCGCACGAGGCCCTTACCGAACTGAGTGAGAATTTGCCGGCTGATCGGGAGGGCATACGTTTCGTGGTGGAACTCGAGCTTGCGAAGCTGCTGATCAAGCGCAAAGAACGCGACGAGGCGCGCAAGCACATCGAGGAGGCAATCAATTACCTGCAGCCGCTCGGCGACGGCCCCGGCATTCGTAATGCGCGGGCACTCCTGGCGACGCTGGACGTGAAGTAGCGCGATCTAGCCAACCACTCGAATCCGGGCTCACCTTTATTGAGCGCTCGTTGAGCCTTCCTGTGTCCGTTGTTGACTCCGCGTTGAGGGTGCGCGCGCGAAGATCGATGCGTGATGAGCGGGCGCCGGCAAAAGATTCTGATCGTCGAGGACGACGAGACGCTTAGCCGAATTATCGAGCGCAATCTGATCGCGCGCGGCCACGATGTTGTCCGCGTCGACACGGCGGAGCAGGCGCTGAGCCGCGTCGTGGAAGACCAGCCAGATCTCGTTCTGCTGGACATCATGCTGCCCGACCGATCGGGCTGGGACGTCCTGCGGCGCCTGAAGACATACGACGCTTCGCCGCGGGTGATCGTCGTCTCGGCCGTGCGAGTGAGTGCGGATCGACTACACGAGTTCCAGCCGTTCGCTTACCTACCGAAGCCGTTTCCGCTGGACGCGCTGCTGCGCGTGATCGAACGAGCAGGCGGCGAAGAATCGGACGCTGAGGAAGAAGACGAGTTTCTCGTACAGAAGGTGGCGTCATGACCGAAATTTTGTGGGTACTGGCTCCCGTGCTCTTCTTCGTAGTGGCGCTCGCGTTCGCCTACGGATGCGAAAGGTTGTCGCGATGACGTTTGAGTACATCCTGGGTGGCGTCCTGTCAGGGCTGGGCATCATGTACCTGGTGTACGTGCTGATCTGGCCGGAGAACTTCTAGTGGCGATCGACGCGGGCGGTGCAGTCCGGGCGCAGGCGGTGCTGCAGAGCGCCTGCCGCACGCTGCTGAGCACATCGTCGGATGTGGTGGCAGCTTTCTCGCTTTCGATCTCTCCGCACGAAGCCGGCGGCAGCCTCGAAGACTGGGTACAGGTGGCGCACGAGTTGGCCGAAAAGTACGAGCTGCAGGTCGAAGTAACGGTGCCGCGAAAGGATATTTACGTTCGCTTTAGCCGGTACGGAAACGGACGGCACGCCCGATGACGATCAACGGCTGGATCCAGATTATCGTTCTGTTCCTGGTGCTGGTGGCGATAACGAAGCCGCTGGGGCTGTACATGTTCAAGGTGTTCAGCGGCGAGCGGACGTGGCTATCGCCCGTGCTGCAGCCAGTGGAGCGCCTTGCTTACCGCATCTGCGGCGTGGACGAGACGAAGGAGCAAGGCTGGCTATCCTATGCGGTCGCGCTGCTTCTGTTTAGCATGGCGGGGTTGATGCTGACGTACCTCATCCTGCGCACGCAGGGGAGTCTGCCCTGGAACCCGCAGGACTTGCCGAACGTGAAGCCGAACTTGGCGTTCGGAACCGCATCGAGCTTTACGACTAACACGAACTGGCAGGCGTACTCCGGCGAGACGACGATGACGTACTTCTCGCAGATGGTGGCGCTGGCGGTGCACAACTTTACGTCGGCCGCAGTCGGCATCTGTGTTGCGCTGGCGGTGATCCGCGGGATCGCGCGGCGGCGCTCCGACACGGTGGGCAACTTCTGGGTGGACCTGACACGCAGCATCCTCTATGTGCTTCTGCCAATGTCGTTTGTGTTCGCGCTGGTGCTGGTCTGGCAGGGCGTGCCGCAGACGCTGTCGGGATACGGCCATGCGACCGGACTCGAAGGAGTGGCGCAGACGCTGGCCTGGGGACCGATCGCGAGCCAGGAGGCGATCAAGGAGATCGGCACGAACGGCGGCGGCTTCCTCAACGCAAACTCCGCGCACCCCTTCGAGAATCCGACTGCGCTGACGAACTTCCTGGAAATGCTGTCGATCCTCGCGATACCGGCTGGCCTGACGTACACGTTCGGGCGCTGGGTAAACAACACGCGACAGGGCTGGGCTATTTTCGCGACGATGAGCGCGCTGTTTCTCGTCGCGATCGCAGTCGTTTACTGGTCCGAGGCGCGAGATAACCCGGCGCTACGTGGACTCGGGATCGACCAAGGCTTTGGCAACCTCGAAGGCAAGGAGATGCGCTTCGGGGTTCCGCTCTCGGCGCTCTGGGCGGTCGCGACGACGGTCACGTCCTGCGGCGCCGTGAATTCGATGCACGACAGCTTCAACGCGATCGGCGGAATGGTCGCGCTTGCCGATATGCACCTCGGTGAAGTGGTGTTTGGCGGCGTAGGTTCGGGAATGGCTGTGATGCTGCTCTTCGCGCTACTGGCGGTATTCCTCGCCGGGCTGATGGTCGGACGAACTCCAGAATTCATTGGAAAAAAGGTGCAGGCGTACGAAATAAAGATGGTCGCGCTGGCGATCCTCATCTTTCCGGCCGCTGTGCTCGCCTTTACAGGCGTGGCCGCCGTGACGGACTGGGGCACGGCCTCGCTCAACAACGGCGGGCCGCACGGTTTCAGCGAGATGCTATACGCCTTTACGTCAGCGACGGCGAACAACGGCTCGGCGTTCGCGGGCATTGGCGTCAACAGTGGCTTCTACAACAGCGCCCAGGGGTTCGCGGAGTTGATCGGGCGGTTTCTGATCATCATCCCGGCACTGGCAGTGGCCGGATCGCTGGCCCGCAAGCAGCCGGTGCCGCCGAGCCTGGGCACGTTCCCAACGACGGGCTGGCTCTGGGTGGTGCTGCTATCGGGAACGATCGTCATCGTGGGGCTACTGACGTTCTTCCCGGCCCTGGCGCTGGGTCCAATCGTCGAGCACTTCATGGGCGATGCCGGAAAGACGTTCTGAGATGAGCAACGACGCCCCGAACCCGAACGACAAGCGACCGACGCATCCGGTAATTGATCGCGACGCAGAGCCCGTGCGAGGGCTCCAGCCGCCGACGGGTCGAACGCCGGAGACCGATGACATGAAGGACATCGCGACTGCAAGGCGCGCCGGTAAAAGCGTCTGGACGGGCGACTTGGTCCGCGCGGCGGCGGTGAACGCGTTTCCCAAGCTGGATCCGCGGGCGATGGCGCGCAACCCAGTGATGTTTATAGTGGAAGCGGGCAGCGCGCTGACAACGTTCTGGTTCCTGCGCGATCTCTTCCGCGGCGACAATATCGCGTTCCCGGTGCAGATCACGGTCTGGCTCTGGTTTACCGTCCTCTTCGCCAACTTTGCCGAGGCGATGGCTGAGGCGCGCGGCAAGGCCCAGGCTGATACTCTCCGCGCCACGAAGAAGGAGACGCCCGCGCGACGCCTGCGTAACGGCAGCGAGGAGATGGTCTCTTCCAGCGAATTGCGAAAGGGCGACGTCGTCCTAATCAACGAGAACGAGATCATCCCCGGCGACGGCGAGGTGGTCGAAGGCGTGGCTTACGTAAACGAAGCTGCGATTACGGGCGAGTCGGCGCCGGTGCTGAAAGAGCCTGGTACAGACATCCGTACCGGTGTCACCGGCGGCACGCAGGTCGTCTCCGACTGGTTGAAGGTGCGCATCACGGCAGATCCAGGCGAGACGTTCCTCGACCGCATGATTGCGCTGGTTGAAGGCGCCAAGCGGCAGAAGACGCCGAACGAAATCGCGCTGACGATTCTCCTGGCCGGTCTCAGCATCATCTTCTTGATGGTTGTCGTGACGCTGCAGCCGTTTGCTATTTACGCGGGCGGACCGGTCACGACGATCGTGCTGGTGGCGCTGCTTGTCTGTCTTCTGCCAACGACGATCGGTGCGCTGCTATCGGCAATCGGTATCGCGGGGATGGACCGCGTGACTCGCTTCAACGTGCTGGCGATGTCCGGACGCGCTGTCGAAACTTCCGGCGACGTCGACGTACTTCTGCTGGACAAGACCGGCACGATTACCTACGGCAACCGCCTCGCCGCGGAGATCGTGCCTCTGAACGGCATCTCGAAGGAAAAGGCGGTGCTAGCAGCACTCTGGGCGTCGCTGGGAGACGAGACGCCCGAGGGCAAGAGCATCGTTGCGCTGGCGATCCAGCTGGGCGCAGAGATTCCGGCCGGTGGCGTCCCCAGCGGTTGCGAATCGGTTCCGTTCACGGCGGAGACGCGGATGTCAGGCAACTTGCTCAACGGCCACTCCTGGATGAAGGGCGCCGTCGACGCGATTGCGGCCAAGCTCGACGGCGGTGCTCCCGGTGACCTTCAGACGGAGTCGGATCGCATCGCCCGCGAAGGCGGAACGCCGTTGGCCGTGACGGAGGACGGCGGGCTCGTGGGCATCATCTATCTCAAGGACACGGTAAAGCCCGGCATGCGTGAGCGTTTCGATGAGCTGCGCCGCATGGGCATCCGAACGATCATGGTGACAGGCGACAACAAGCTGACGGCGGCGACGATCGCGGCGGAGGCGGGCGTCGACGACTTCCTGGCGGAGGCAAAGCCCGAGCAAAAGATCGCCAAGATCCGCGAACTGCAAGCGGAAGGACATCTCGTCGCGATGACGGGTGACGGCACGAACGACGCTCCCGCGCTCGCCCAAGCGGACGTTGGTCTGGCGATGAATTCGGGCACGTCTGCGGCCAAAGAAGCAGCGAACATGGTCGATCTCGACTCGAACCCGACGAAACTGATCGAGGTCTGCCGCATCGGTAAACAACTGCTTATCACGCGCGGCGCGATCACCACGTTTTCGATTGCGAACGACGTGGCCAAGTACTTCGCGATCATTCCGGCGGCCTTTGTCGCCACCTACCCGGAGCTGGACAAGATCAACATCATGAAGCTGGACAGCCCGGAAAGCGCGATTCTCTCGGCCGTTATCTTCAACGCGCTCATCATCATCGCGCTTGTGCCGCTGGCGCTGAGAGGCGTCGCCTATCGGGCGGCGCCGGCGTCGGATCTTCTCGCGCGTAACCTGCTGATCTACGGGCTTGGCGGCGTGCTAGTGCCGTTTGTCGGGATCAAACTGATCGACCTGCTGATTTCAACGATTGGGTTGGTGTAGTCATGCTGCAGATGGTCTTCAAAGAATTCCGGCCGGCGGTCCTGATGGTGCTGTTGTTCACGGTGGTTACGGGACTCGCCTACCCGCTGGCGGTGACAGGCATCGCGCAGGTGGCGTTTCCAGGCTCTTCCGATGGCAGCCTGATCACGAATGCCAATGGCGACGTGATCGGCTCGTCGTTGATCGGACAGCAGTTCAGCGACCCTAAGTACTTCTGGGGCCGCCCCTCCGCGGCAGGCGACGGCTACGACGCGGCCAACTCCGGCGGCTCCAACCTTGGGCCGACCAGCGAGAAGTTGCGGGAGCAGGCAGACGAGCGAGCGAAAGCCCTACGCACAGCGAATGGCTTGCCGAACGACGCTATCGTCCCGGCAGAGCTCGTGACGGCGTCGGCGAGCGGGCTCGACCCAAACATCTCGCCGGACGGCGCACGCTTCCAGGCCGCGCGAGTAGCGAAGGAACGCGGACTGCCGGAGGCGCAAGTGCTCTCTTTGATCGACGACCACATCGACGGGCGTACACTCTGGTTTATGGGCCAGGAGAAGGTGAACGTCGTCGAGCTGAACATGGCGCTCGACGCGATCGCTCAATGAACGAATCGGCTGCCGCCGATAGCAGGCCAACCGCCGAGCAGATGCTCCAGAAGGTGCGTTTGCAGGCGGGTTCTGGCGCGCATGGCCGGCTACGCATCTACCTGGGGATGGCGCCCGGTGTCGGCAAGACCTACGCGATGCTGATGGAGGGCCGTCGCCGCAAAGAGCGCGGCACTGACGTTGTTGCCGGCCTCGTCGAGACGTACAACCGGCCGCTCACAGTTGAGGCGATCGGCGACCTGGAGATCGTTCCGCGCAAGAAGATTGAGTACAAGGGCGTGGTGCTGGACGAGATGGACACGGACGCCGTGATCGCGCGAAAACCGGCCGTCGCTCTGGTCGATGAGCTCGCGCACACCAACGCGCCGGGCTCGAAGCACGAGAAGCGGTACCAGGACGTGCAGGAGATCCTGTCGCACGGAATCACGGTGATCAGCACGGTCAACATCCAGCACGTCGAGAGCCTGGCGGACATCGTCGAGGCGATCACCGGCGTGAAGGTGCGCGAGCGCATTCCGGATTCCGTGCTGGACGAAGCGGATGAGATCGAGGCGGTCGATATGTCGCCGCAGGCGCTGCGTTCGCGGATCAAGCACGGGAACGTCTACCCGCCCGACCGCGCCGACAAAGCGCTGGACAACTACTTCCGCGAGGGCAACCTGAACGCGCTGCGAGAGATGGCGCTGCGAAGAGTGACCAGCACAGTCGAGGAAGACCTCGAAGAGTACATGCGACAGAAGCACATCGAACAGGTGTGGCCAGCGGGAGAGCGTGTGATGGCAGCGGTCGATGGTAGCGCGGACGGAGAGCGCGTCCTCCGCCGAGCCTGGCGGATCGCGGACCGGCTGAAGGCGGACCTGCTCGCTGTGTTTGTGGAGACGCCCGGCTGGGCAAACACGTCGCCCGAGAATAAGCGCGCGCTTGAGGAAAACCTCCGATTCGCAGAAGACATGGGCGCACAGGTGGTGCGAGTGAAGGGCAGCGACATTGCGGGCGAGCTGGCCAAGATGGCGCGCGAGAAGAACGCTGGAACGATCGTGATGGGGCGGCCGCGAGACCGCGGGCTAGTCGGGCGGCTGCGCGGGTCGACGGTGTCGCGCGTGCTGGACCGCGTGCCCTCGGCGGAGGTACACGTGGTGGCCCAGGGCGACTAACGCGGGGGCCCAAAGTTGACACCTGTTTGCTGACCCCACAGACTCGATTCGGGGCACGTTTGCCCAACATTCGACTTGGGGGCATCCGTTGCTTTTTACACGACGATCTAGCTGCATAATCGCGACTGCTCTTCTCATCGCCACGATTGGCGTTTTCGGCTACCTGACGTTGCGGCCTGCTGAGGCGGACGGGTTCACGGTGCCGGCGGGGCTGGTTGCCGTCGCGGACGATGACCAGTGTTCCCTGATCGAAGCAATCGACAACGCGAACGTGCCGGGCACGCACGATTCATCGGAGTGCCCAACAGGCTCAGCGGGGCCGGACGTGATCACGCTTACGAACTCGGTCTACCACCTGACGGCGATCAACAACGGCGACCATGGACACAACGGCCTGCCCGTCATCACGAGCGACATCACGATCGAAGGGAACGGTGCCGCGATCGAGCGCGACAGTGGCTCGCCCGACTTCCGGTTCTTTTACGTGGCACCGGGCGCGCACCTCACCTTGCACAACGTCTACCTGCGCAGCGGTTTCGCGAAAGGCGGAAACGGCGGTCCGAACGGTGGCGGCGGTGGCGGTGCAGGTCTTGGCGGCGCGGTCTTCGTTGAAGGCACGCTGACTGTTGATTCGAGCACGATTGCGTTCAACACGGCGCTGGGCGGAAACGGCAGCACTGTGCCCGGCACACACGCGGGCGGTGGCGGCGGTGGAATGGGCGGCAACGGTGGTTCAGCCACGACCAGCACTTACCTTGGCGCGAGCGGCAGCGGCGGCGGTGGCGCAGGCACCGATGGAGCACCCACCAACGATGGGCCTGGCGGGGCGGCTGGTGCAGGCGGCGGTCCGGGCGCGCCGGGCGCGACGAACGGCGGCGGCAACGGGGGCGCCGGCGGGGCAAATGGCACAGATCCGAATCCCCCGGGCCCGGGTAGTGACGGTCAGGGCGGCGGCTTTGGCGGTGGCGGTGGCGGCGGTGGCAACGGCGGCTTCACATTCTTCATAGCAGATTTCCAGGTTGTGACGGGTAACAGTGGTAATGGTGGGGCGGGTGGATACGGCGGTGGCGGCGGAGGCGCAGGATTTAGCGCTCTCGGTACTGTCCCGTCTCACGGTGGCGCGGGCGGCTTCGGTGGCGGCGGTGGAGGGGGCAGCGTTACCGGCACTCCCGGCGGAGGTGGTACGGGCGGTGGGAACGGCTCGGGAGCCTGCGGCGGCGGTGGCGCGGGTATGGGCGGTGCTGTCTTCAATCATGGCGGCGTGGTCACGCTCACAAACTCGACTCTTTCCGGTAACGCCGCAGCCGGGGGGGCGGGAGGCAACGACGGCAGCACCTGCATCGCCAATGCAGGCCTGAGTATCGGTGGTGCGATCGCTAGCGACATCGGCAGTGTGACTCTCAGCTTCACGACGACGGCGGGTAACGGCGCAAGCGTGGGTACGGCGATTGGCGTTCTCAACGGCGCGACGGCAACCCTCACAGACCCCGCAATCACTGAAGGCCCGGCGAACGCTTGTTACAACGGCGCGGTCTTCGCGTGCGGCGCGGTTACTCCAGCGGCCGCTAACCTTGGCCCGCTGAAGATCAACCTGCCGGGCCTGACGCCAACACATGAGCCGCTGGCCGGCAGTGTGCTCATCGACGCCGCCGCGACCTGCATCAGCGTCGACCAGCGCGGGATAACGCGGCCCGGCGGCACCACCTGCGACCTTGGCTCGTATGAGGTGACGAATGATGTCACCCCAACCGCGAGCCCAACGCCTTCGCCTTCGCCGACACCATCGCCCACTCCATCGCCATCACCTTCGCCTTCACCGACGCCGAGACCGGATCCGGTGATTTTCGTCGTACCGGCCGGGCTGGTGAACGTGGCGAACGACGACCAGTGCTCGCTGCTGGAGGCGCTGAAGCAGAGCGCGGCGAACGGGACTTACGACAATAGTGAGTGTCCGTTTGGCGGGACGGTAAACGTCATCGAGCTTACGAATTCCATATATGAAGCGAGTTGCTTCGACAACGCGGACCACGGCCGCAATGCCTTCCCGGTCATTGCGAACGAGGTGACGATCGAAGGCAACGGCGCGACGATTCAGCGCGATTCAGGCGCGCCGGCATGCCGCTTCTTCTACGTTTCGCCAAACGGAAATCTGATCTTGCATGAACTGTACCTGAAGGGCGGCCTTGCCCAGGGGGGTGACGGCGGTGCAAACGGCGGCGGCGGCGGTGGCGCGGGCATGGGAGGAGCGATCTTCGTCGAAGGGACGCTGAACGTAGACTCCAGCACGCTCGCCAATAACGCGGCGCAGGGTGGAAATGGTGCGAGCAGGGGCGAAAACACCGCTGGATCAGGCGGCGGAGGAATGGGCGCAAACGGTGGTGCTGTCGCAACCCCGGCAACCCGTAGCAGTGGCGGTGGCAGTGGTGGCGGAGGCACGGGCTCGAATGGCGCCGATGGCGCTCCCGGGCCTGATGTTACGGCCGCAGGAGGTGGCCCAGGCGAGTGACGCGCACGTCGAGCGGCGCGGCCGGAA
>JBDTOK010000098.1:0-10328 GCA_039933275.1 Chloroflexota bacterium
AATGCTTAACGCCGAGCTACTGTCCAAGGTCTGGGGCCCGGAGTACCACGACGACGTGCAGTACCTGCGGGTGTGGGTATCGCGGCTGCGGCGGAAGCTTGAGCCGAACCCGAACGAGCCCGTGATCATCAAGACGATGCAGGGCATCGGGTACATGCTGGACGCAGAGCCGGCCCAGAGCGCTTCGTCTACGAACCCAGGCTAGACGCTCGAATCAGTAGAAATGCAAAGGGCGGGAGGTGCTGGCACCTCCCGCCCTTCTTGTTGCCAGCCTGGGACTAGTCTCCTTGGCCTTCCGGGGTTTTGTTGGAGTCGATCGACGCGCACTGGTACTTGTGGAAGCCGTCGATAACGTTTGAGTGGCCGCCTGAATCGCCACTCTGAGGCGCCGGGAAATTGTTCTGGCAGCTAATACTGCCGTGGATGGCGTTCGTCTGAACCTCGTTGCCGTCGGTGTCGACCACCTGGTTGTTGTTGAACGTTACGTTGCCGTACACCTTGTTGCGGAAGAAGCCCTGCCAGAAGCCGTCGTAGTTAGTGATGCTCACGTTGCCGTGGATGGTGCTGTCCTCAATGGTGTTCCAGGTGACGTCGAAGGGCGGGCCGAAGGGGCCGAAGCCGCCCTGAAGGTTGATGCCGCCGCTGATCCGCGTGAAGTGAATCTGCACCGAGGCGGCATTAAGGCCGACCACACCACCGTTGATGAAGCCGGTCGGGACCGGGTTGTCCTCGCTGCCGAGAACGAAGGTGCCGCCCTCGCGGACAAGGACGCCCTTCTTAATGTTGACGTAGCCCTCACTGAAGCAGAACGCCCCTTCGGGGACGATGACGCGGACGTAGTTGCCAGCGACGAGATCACCGTTGCAGACGGTGGCGCTGGAGTTGCCGGCGAAAGCGCTGCCCTGATTGGCGAAGACGCCGAGCGCCAGCAGAATTGGGGCGAGTAGGAACCATTTCTTCATGTGGATAACCTCCTGTGGTGCGGCCAACGATAACCGAAAGTAAGCCACTAGCGATAGCGACTGTGTCACTGCTGGAAAAATTGGAGGAGCCTCGCTACGGCGCGTCCGTCTGGGGAGGCAGGAAGAGGTCCGTCTCGTAGGCGTGGACGTCTGCGGCGGCGTGCATGGTGGCGTGGGTAAGGATTGACCCGACGGGGTTGGCAGTGAGGAAGAGCGGCATGGATATGGCCGTGTTGCCAATTTCTGGACCGCCGATGCCGTCCTCGCGGAACTGCTGGTAGCCGAGGTGATAGACGGCGGTCATCGAGAGGACCAAGACGGCCGCCAGGGCTGCATACGAGATCTTCCGCCCAAAGCCATCAAGCCGGCCACCGAGCATGCGCAAAGCTACGGCGCCGGGAAAGGCCGTCAGCAGCAGGGCGTCGACGGTGCCGTAAGCAAGGCCACGCCACCCGAACTCGAATACTGCGTACAGGCCGCCAGGCCCGTCTGTGGCGTCCCGGGAGTAGACGTTGAATACGACGAACGCTGTCGATAGGAACCCGATTCCCAGGCTCCACTTCCAGGCGCGCGTAAACAGCGCTGCAACGTCCAGCTTGGTCTCGCGCACGTATAGCGTGAGGAACGCGGCGACGATGCTGAAGTAGAGGGCATAGTAGATGTCGTGATGCACTTCAGTCAGGGACGTGAATACGTAGGGGACTAGAAAAGAAAGCATCAGCCCGATGCCAAACCAGGTGGACTGCGTGCGAACCGATGACTGGACCGATGCCCGGCGAGGCGCAGCCATCCGTGTGCTTGCTCCGGTAGCGATGGACATTGAGATCCTCCTCTCGCCACCAATACTGCGGTGGAGGAAGCACGCACAGTAGCACCAAAGGGCACATTCTGGAAGGGCCATAAGTCACGCACAAAAGAAAACGCGGGCCGTTTGCCCGCGCTTTCTGTATTTGGTTGGTTTGCTAGCTGAACGCCTGATCCGGCTGATTAGGCTCCGTCGCCAGCGCTGACCCGCCTAGGGCGGGGATACGCCGGATGCCGCGGACGGTGGCGCCACAGTGGATGCAAGCGAGGATCCAGCCGCCTTCGATCGGCGTCACGCCCAGATCGCCGCAGCAATCGGGGCATGTGCCGGCGAACGCGCGGGCCTGCTCAGGTCCTTTGGGTGCACCCTCCATGATCTGCATTTAGGACTTCCTGTCCATGTGAGCGTAGCGCTCGCGGGTGACGGACTCCGTCTCGGCCGAAGCCGGAGCAGAGGTAATCACGTTGACCAGCACGATCAGCAGAACGACGGCCGCTGCCCAGACGCCCATCGCGATCAGCGTCTCCGGCTCGAAGATCTTCGTTCCCGAGATCGACTGGTTCGCAATACCCCGGAACGGGGAGACGAACGGGTTGCTGACGTCGTAAATGAAGCTCACGAAGCCGTTGTTGCCGTTCGCGCCGCCCAACTTGAACGCCAGCCGGAAGGCCAACGCCGACTCGATCAGCAGGAGGATGAACGCCACGCTCATGTTGAACGTGCGCATCCAGCCCCGAGCCAGGTCGTAGCCCGAGGGCCGGCGGGTGACGCGCTCACCTTCGTGGGCCATCGCTTCCTGGTGATCCTGCACCACGACGGGCCGGTCGACTACGACAGGCTGTTCGTGATCGACGACCCTCACCGTGCGGTTGGTATCCGCCGGTTCTATGTCTCGTCTCACCGTCATTTAAGTCTCCTTCTGCCACACCACCGCTAGTGGGAGGCTGTGCCCACAGTAGACGGCAGCCCATAACTACTGCGTGAGCAATTGGCACTTGCGGGTTGCAATCGCATTACGCCCAGCGCGCGGAGCTTTGTCGTCGGGTTGATGCCGGCGCCCCCACATGCGTTACAGGTGCCCACGGGGCTCATGGGTGCCAATCTGGGTTCACGGTTGGATTGGGGTCTGATAGAGTGCGAAGCGCCCACCAGAAAGAGGTAAAGATGGCTACATACGAAACGCTACTAGTGGAAACCAAGGGCCGGGTTGGCCTGATAACGCTTAACCGCCCGGATAAGCTCAACGCCTGGAGCTGGACCTTGGAACGAGAGTTCCTGGCGGCGCTGGCCCAGCTCAATGCCGATCCTACCGTTAACGTGATGGTGGTGACGGGGGCTGGGCGCGCGTTCTGCGCCGGTGGCGACATCAGCGGCTTTAACGAGGTGCTGGCGGGCGGCCGCAACGGTCCGAAGGGCCCGACGCCGCTCACCGCCGAAGACGGCAGCCCGGAGGTGCCTATCGCGCTCGGGCGAGGCAAGCCGATCATCGCGGCGATCAATGGGCACGCCGTCGGCATCGGGCTGACGATGCCACTGGCCTGCGACATCCGCATCGCCTCGGACAAGGCGAAGCTCTCCGTTCGGTTCGTGAAGGTGGGTTTGACGCCCGAGTGCGGCTCGACACGATACCTCTCGCTTGTCGCTGGTATGGGCAACGCGCTGTACATGGCGCTTACCGGCCGCATCGTCGAGGCGGACGAGGCGCTGCAACGCGGGCTCGTCGACCAGGTCGTGCCGCACGACCAGCTGATGGACGTGGCGATGGCGCTGGCCAATGAGATCGCCTCCAACCCACCATCCGCGGTTTGGGCAGCAAAGCGAGTCATCCACGAGAACGCCGGCGAGACTGACATGCGCCGCGTCGTCACGCGCGAGGGGTTCGCGATCCGGGCGGCGCGCGGCGACCCGGACCACGCCGAAGCGGTGCGAGCCTTCCTCGAGAAGCGAGAACCGAACTTCGGTGGCGGAAAGGGCGCGGCAAGCAGCGGAAAGGGCGCGGCAAGCAGCGCCCCTACGGGCGCATGACGGGCCGCTGGGGACTGACCTACCCGCTGCAAGGTATCTCGCTCGCCGACCACGGGCCGATCCTGCAAGAGGCCGAGAAGCTCGGCTACACGGACGCGTGGTCGGCGGAAGTTGAATCGAACGACGCGTTCACGCCGCTGGCAGCGTTCGCTGCGTGGACGAAGAACACGCGCCTCGGCTGCGCGATTGCCAGCGTCTACACGCGAACACCAACGCTGCTCGCCCAAACGGCGGCGGCGATCGAAGAGTTGGCGCCGGGGCGGTTCTGCCTGGGCATCGGCACGAGCTCACCGGTCATCGTCGAGCGCTGGAACGGGGTGCCTTTGGACCAACCGATGAAGCGAATGCGCGACACGGTCGGTTTTCTGAAGCAAGCGTGGGCGGGCGAGAAGATGGTCACGAAAGTCGGCCCGTACGACGTCAAGGGCTTCCGCCTGGGGCGTGCGCCGGCCGTTCCGCCGAAGCTGTACATCGCCGCGCTGCGGGAGCAGATGTTGCGCATGGCGGCGACGGAATGCGACGGCGCGATCACGAACTACATCTCTCCGGAGGACGCGCCGCGGCTGTCGAAAATTGGCAAGGATGCGGCGAAGGCGGCGGGCAAGAACCCCGACGACTTCGACCTGGCCTGCCGCATCTTCGTGATCTGGACGGAGGACGCGCAGCAGGCACAGATGGTCGGGCGGTTCATCGTCTCCGCTTACCTGACGACGCCCTATTACTACGCCTTCCACGAATGGCTCGGCCGCGGCGACATCCTCGCGCCGATGAAGAAGGCGTGGGACGCGGGCGACCGCCAGGGCGCGCTCGGACTGGTGCCGCCGAAGGTCGTTGAGGACGTCTTCGTCTACGGCAGCCCGAGCGATTGCCGCGACAAGATCAGCGAATACGCCAAGAACGGAATCACCACGCCCATAATCAACATCATTCCCACCGCGCGAGACCCCGAAGGCCAGCGAGCACAATCGCTCGAGGCGTTCCGGGCGCTGGCGCCACGCTGACGGAGGAGCCCCATGGCCGACTACACACTGACGCCCCAGATTCGCGAGATTCGCAGCAACGTGCGCGCCTTCATGGACGAGCACGTCTACCCCAACGAAGAGATCCTCGAAGAAGGGAAGCCGGAAGAGATCGACTCGGTGATCAAGGACCTGCAGTCGCGCACGAAGCAGATGGGCTACTGGGCACCCCATCTGCCCAAAGAGGCGGGCGGCATGGGCATCGGGTTCATGCCGTACGTGTACATGAACGAGATTCTCGGCCGCAGCCCAATCGCGCCGCGTGCGTTCGGGTCGCAGGCGCCGGACTCCGGCAACGCTGAGATTCTCTGGCAGTTCGGCAGCGACGAGCAGAAGGGCAAGTACCTGAAGCCGCTGGTCAACGGCGACATCCGGTCCTGCTTCTCGATGACGGAGCCGGATGTTTCGGGCGCGGACCCAACGGGTCTGCAGACCCGCGCAGCCCGTGACGGCGACGACTGGGTGATCAACGGCCACAAGTGGTTCACGAGCGGCGCGATCGGAGCGACGTTCGCGATCGTGATGTGCGTCTCCGACCCGGAAGGGGACGCGCACCGGAGGATGAGCCAGATCATCGTCCCGCTGGACACGAACGGCGTTGACATCGTTCGGTCCGTGCCGGTGATGGGCGAGACGCGCGGCAACCACTGCGAAATCATGTACCGCGACGTGCGCGTGCCGGTGACGAACACTCTCGGCCGGCCGGGCGATGGGTTCATGATCGCCCAGAAGCGGCTCGGTCCTGGACGCATCCACCACTGCATGCGCTGGCTCGGCCAAATGCAGCGCGCGTTCGAGCTGATGTGCCAGCGCGCGCTGAGCCGCCAGGCGTTTGGCAGCACGCTCGCGCAAAAGCAGACGGTGCAGAACTGGATCGCCGACTCCGTTGCGGAGATCCAGGCGGCGCGACTGCTAACGCTGCACGCAGCGCACAAGGTCGACCAGGGCGACGAGGCGCGAGTGGAGATTTCGCTGATCAAGTTCTTCGGCGCGAAAGTCCTGCACGACGTGATCGACCGCGCGATCCAGGTGCACGGCGCTCTCGGCGTCAGCGGGGACACGCCGCTGGAGGGGATGTACCGGCAGGCGCGCGCGGCCCGCATCTACGACGGCCCGGACGAGGTACACCGCATGGTGGTGGCGCGCAAGGTGCTGCAGTCGTTCAGCCAGGGCAACCCCTGGGACTTCGAATAAGTAGCCGCTAGCAAGAAGCGAGTGGCCAGAGGACGCCGCAGCTAGAGCATCGGTGCGTTTAGGCGGCGACGGACCTCGGCGTCGTCCAGACCTTCGATCTCGAATAGCTTCTCGCGGGAGGTGGCGCCGCGCTTTAGCGTGACGCTGGTCGGCGGCACGTCCAGCGACTTCGCCAGCAGGCGGGCGACGGCTTCGTTGGCACGGCCTTTCTCGGCGGCTTCGCGGACTTTCAGTCGCAGCAGATCGCCCTGCCACTCGCCGATGGCAGACTCGCGCGCTCCGGGGGTGACGCGGACTCGCAGGTGAGCCACGCTAGGTCGGGCGCTCGTATTTCGGCTGGTAGAGCTGGACGCTGCCGCCGCCGGGCATCTCGAAGTAGGTGCTCCAGCCCCAGCCTTCCTCCACGATCTCGCCGGTGAAGCGCACGCCGCGCGACTTGAGGTGAGCCACCGTCGCCTCTATGTCATCGCAGGAGAACGTGATTCCGTGCGACAGCGTGTCGGCCGGATGGCAACCGATCTCGCCGGGTGCCTGAAAGAGTGGCCAGCCCGGCGTCGCCTCGTATTGCGGCAACCCGAGGACGTCGCGGAGAAAGGCGCGGTCGGCCTCCGCATCGGTCGAGTAGAAGATCGCGTGTACTCCGGTAATCATGGCTCTGCACCTCCCTCCGCGCTATCATAGCCGCCATGCCCGATATGCTCGCCAAGTTGTACGCCCTGCCCGACGCGGCGCCGGTGCTCGACCGCATCGCTGGCGCTGGATTGCGGGTACGGCGCGCCGATCCGTGGGACCGAGACGGCGTCATCGCCTTCGTGCGGAAGAACTTCCACGATGTGTGGGCGATGGAGACTGAGCGGTCCTTCGCGACGACGCCGATCAACTGCTTCATCGGCCTGAAGGGCAACGAAGTGGCCGGGTTTGCGGTCTACGAAGGCACTCGGCGTGATTACTTCGGGCCGACGGGCGTACGCGAAGACTTGCGCGGCAGCGGGCTCGGAGCAGCGTTGCTGCTGGCCTGCCTCAACGCAATGCGCGAGATGGGCTACGCCTACGCCATCATCGGCGGCGTTGGGCCCGCGAAATTTTACGAGAAGACAGTCGGCGCCACGATCATTCCGGGCAGCGATCCCGGCATCTTCGGAACGCTGGGAGATTTGCGAGGCAGCGCGTGATCGAACCCCGTTCCGAGTTTTACGAATCGCAGCGCGTCAAGCTGCACTACAACATCTGGGGCGACCCGAACGACTCGAAGCCGAAGATGTTCCTCATCCACGGCGGCAACGATCACTCGCGCAACTGGGACTTCGTGGCGAACGGGCTGCTGGACCGCTACACGATCTACGCGCCGGACCTGCGCGGCCACGGCGACAGCGGCTGGGCGATCGGCGGCATGTACTCGATCCCGGAGTTCACGCTGGACGTCGCGAAGCTCGCGAACACGATCGAAGGCAAGCTGACGGTGATCGGTCACTCCCTTGGCGGCGCGATTGCGTTGCAGTACGCGGGCACGGTGCCGGAGCGAATCGAGAAGCTGGTGTCGGTCGAAGGGTGGGGGCCGCCGCTGCAGGAGCACGTGCCGGCACACCGCCGCATGCGCCAGTGGATCGGTCAGATGATCGACATTGAGGGACGCAAGCCGCGGCGCTACCCTTCGCTGGAAGAGGCGACGAAGCGGATGCTGGAGGTGAACAGCTTCCTTTCGCCGGAGATGGCGCGGCACCTGACGGAGCACGGCGCGAAGAAGAACGAGGACGGCACCTACACATGGAAGTTCGATAACTACACGCGCATCCGCTCTCCGTACGAGTTCAACCTGGACGATGCGATGATCATCTGGTCCGAGATCACGGCGCCTACGCTACTGGTTAAAGGCGCGCAAAGTTGGGCGGTGGATCCGGACAAGACGGGCCGCGCGGACGTCATCCGGGACCACAAGTCAGTGATCATCGAGAAGGCTGGACACTGGGTGCACCACGACCGGCTAGACGCGTTCATGGGCCACGTCGAAGACTTCCTGGCGTCGTAGCAGCGCTGGCTGCGTGTTACCATCCGTTAACACTAGATTCGCTACGTTTACAGGGGGTCGCCATGGCAGCAAAAGAGCCAGCCAGCATCGAAGAGATCACACCGGAGTACCTTTCGACGATCGCGCAGAAGGCGCTGGGCGACGATTCGGTTGAGGTCACAAGCTTCGAGCTGATCCACGACCCGTTCGAGTTTCCGCGCTTCGGGGAGAAGCAGTTCTACGAGATCCCCTTCCACTACAAGGGCAAGTCCGGTGAGGGCGACTCGCACATCATCCTGCGCGTGATGCCGGAGATGGACGCCGTGATGATGCTGACCGGCGACACTCAGCACCGCGAGCTTCAGGCGTTCAAGGACGGACTAATGGCGCAGATCCCGGACACGTTCGAGATTCCGTACGTGGACGTGATCCTGAACGACGACCGCAAGCAGTACTGGGCCTGGCTGCGCGACGTTCGGCCGGAGATGCAGACGCTGGGCATGCATGCGAAATGCCCCGACGAGGTGGTGCGGAACATCCTCTCGCACCTGGCGGCGTTCCACGCCAAATTCTGGGAGGACCACAACGCCATCGACCGGCCATACCTGATGAGCTTGCAGCGGCCCATTGACTACTTCTATCGCACGATCACGGACATCATCGACGGAATGAAGGACCCCTCGCCAAACTCTGTGTACGTCGTCGAGCGGTGGCCGTGGCTGGCGGAAGGGGTGCCCAACCTGCTGGCAGAGCTCCCGCGCGAGATTGCGACGGTGGTCGAACGGCTTTATCGAGAGCCGCAGCCCCTGCTGGATGCGATCGCGCCGATGCCCGAAACGCTCTGC
Organism: Chloroflexota bacterium; assembly: GCA_039933275.1. Lineage (GTDB taxonomy): Bacteria > Chloroflexota > Dehalococcoidia > SM23-28-2 > RBG-16-64-32 > DATKKM01. Next base: position 8,856 of record JBDTOK010000098.1, read on the forward strand.
CACTACGACTTCGACAACCGCAACCTGGGGGTATCGAAGTTCCCGGACGGCCGGCCGCGCACAGTCGTGATCGACTGGGAGATTCTGGGGCGTGGGCTTTCGGCGTCTGACGTCCTGCGGCTGATGTTCTATCAGCAACCCGAAGACCTGGACGGGATGCTGGACTACTACATGGACGAGCTTGAACGCTACCTCGGCAAGAACATCGATCGGCAATTGTGGAAGCGAGGGTACGACCTCGGCGTGATCGTGGAGTTCCAGATCCGCGGCGTCATCTTCCCGGCGATGGTAGCAGCGCCATCCGCGCCGATCCCAGACGACCAAAGGCCGGCGATGAAGGAGCGCTCGCTGGCTGATGTTGCCTACATAGCCTCCGTGGTGAAGCGCGTCGGGCTGTAGCAAACAAAGCGGGCCAGGACTTTCGCCCTGGCCCGCGCCGGTTACCGGCTCCTTCCGAAGTTAAGCGCCGCTCACCCAGCGCTGCTGCGTAGCGACGGGCTGTGGCTCGCCCTGTTTGACATTGGCCTTGTGCATGCCCTTCTCCGTGTACATGTCGATGTCTGCTCGCTGCACCAGCACGTCGACGGTGTCGCCGTCGCGGGGGTAGCTGGCGACGCCGAACGACGCTGACACCCTGAGTGAGGCGTTGTCCGGCTCGACCAGCTCCAACGTCTTGAGCTTGGCCGTGAGCCGCGTTCGGAGTGCGAGTGCGGCCTTCTCGTTCGTGTCAGGCAGGACGATCGCGAACTCGTCGCCGCCCGTGCGGGCGGGGACGTCGCTGGCGCGGGTGGCGTCCAGCAGGAAGCGGCCGAACGCGCGCAGAAGGTCGTCGCCCTGGCGGTGCCCGAAGTTGTCGTTGACGAGCTTCATGGAGTCGAGGTCGATCACCATTACGGACAGCGAGCGCTTGAAGGCCTTCGCCGTGTCCAGCTCCCGCTCCAGGCGGTCGAAGAGGTAGCGACGGTTGAAGAGGCCGGTGAGCTCGTCCTGCATGGCCATGTTCTCGAGCTCCATGTTGTGCACGAGCAGCCCGAGTCTCAGGCGCTTCTCCCGGTTGACGGAGATCTTTCGGGCGCGGCTCTCGACGATGAAGATGTACAGAACGAGCGCGATAACGGCGCCGGCCGCAAGCATGAACTTGCCGCCACCACCCGTAGTAGCGCCGACGATAACAAGAGCAGCGATCAACAGCCCGATGCCAATCGTCCGCGAGATGAGGATATGCATGCCGAGGACGCGGTTATCTGGCTGTGTGGGATGGTCCACCTCTTGCATCCTCCCCTCGATTTCGTGTTGTGTACTCATAGCTACGTGTCTTAATGGCCACACTTATGCGTGCGGCTACTAATTGAGACGACTGGGGAAGTTGCCTCGTTACAGACTTGGGTGAACCGTATGCGGACTTGAAATAACACCGTTGCAATCGTGAGTTAGGGGTTAGTTATGAAATGCTGCGCCCGTAGGGATAGTGGT
>JBDTOK010000099.1:0-10318 GCA_039933275.1 Chloroflexota bacterium
GCCCACTCGATGGAGGCGGACAGATAGCCGATGACGGCGTCGAACCAGACGTAGATGCGCTTCGATTCCCACCCTTCGATCGGGATCGGCACGCCCCACGTGATGTCGCGCGTGATCGAGCGGTCGCGCAGGCCGTCGCCCGTCGTCGTCGTGCTGATCGACAGGTTGAGCACGCCTTTGCGCCAGAGGTCTTCCTTATCGTCCTGAAGCCACTCTCGCAGCGGCAGGTTGTACGCCGAGAGCCGGTGGAAGAAGTGCTCCGACTCGCGGATCTCCGGCGTCGAGCCGTCGAACTTGCAGCGCGGGTTCTTGAGGTCGATCGGGTCGAGGGGGTTGCCGCAGTTGTCGCACTGGTCGCCGCGGGCGCCCTCGAAGCCGCAGATAGGGCAGGTGCCCTCGACATAACGATCGAGCAAGAAGCGCTGTTCGACGGTGCAGAATGGCAGGTCCATCTTGCCCGGGTAGATGTCGCCGATCTCCAGCAGTTTAAGGAACATCTCCTGCGTGACGCGATAGTGGTTCTCGGTCTGGGTCGTCGTGTAGAGGTCAAATGAAATGCCCAGCTTGTCCCAGGCCTCGACGAACTCCGCGTGGAACTGGGCGGCCACCTCGGCCGGGGTGCGGCCTTCCTGCTCGGCCCGCACGGTGATCGGTGTGCCGTGGCCGTCCGAACCGCTCACCATCAGCACCTCGTTGCCGGCGGCGCGGTGGTAGCGGGCGAAGATGTCCGCGGGAAGGTAGGCGCCGGCGATCTGCCCGATGTGCAGGGAGCCGTTGGCGTACGGCCAGGCGACCCCGATGAAGATACGTTGCGGCATCGAGGGAATTGTAGCAGCGGGCAGGGTTGAGGGTCGCGGGTCAGGCGTCGGCGGGCCGTCCAAGCGAGAGGGCATAGACGCGCTTGCGGGGGATGCCGGTGGCCCTGGCGACGGCGGTGGCGGCGTCGCGGGCGGAGAGACCGCTGGCCCGCAGTTTGGCCAGTTCGGCGCGGAGCATCTCATCCGAGGCTTCAGCCGCCGTGTCGGGAGCGCCTTCGATGACGAGCGTGAACTCGCCGCGCGGTGCCGTGAAGTGGGCGATTGCCTCCGAGAGCGTGCCTCGAAAGATCTCCTCATAGAGCTTTGTCATCTCGCGGCAGGCGGCCATCCGACGGTCCCCGAGGGCGCTGCGGATGTCTTCTAGCGCTGCGGTTAGGCGGTGCGGCGACTCGAAAGCGACGAGAGTGCGTCGCTCAGCGCTAAGAGACTCGAATAAGCGGCGGCGCTCAATCGAGCGGCGGGGGAGGAAGCCGACAAACGTAAACTGCCGCGATGGCAGCCCCGAAGCCGCGATCGCGGAGACGCTGGCGGAGGCGCCGGGAATCGGCGAGACCTCGTGCCCGGCGGCAAGGGCGGCGACCGTCAGCTCGTAGCCGGGATCGGACACGCCGGGCATGCCGGCCTCCGAGACGAGTGCCACATCGCCTGCCTCCAACGCCAGGAGCAGTTGCGGCGTGCGGTCGCGCATGTTGTGCTCGTTGTAAGAGAGAAGCCGGGTATGGATATCGTAATGAGAGAGCAGCTTGCGGGCGGTGCGCGTGTCCTCGGCGGCGATCAAGGCGACGTTGGAGAGCGTCTTGACCGCGCGGAACGTGAAGTCTTCGAGGTTACCGATGGGTGTGGCGACGAGGAATAACGTGGACATGCGTAGAGAGTAACAAGTAGCCAGTATTCAGTAGCAAGGCTGCCGAAGTGTGAAGTAGGAAATGGGAACGGATCGATCTTCGCGCTTAGCATTGCCCTATTCTGGCTACTGTCTACTTGCCACTGGCTACTGGCGATGTGGATATGTTCATTCGCGTGCTCTATTGACCGTCTGAGAGTGTCCGCGATACACTGACTGCGATCCCCACGCTGCAACTACAGCGCGCAAACATACCCCAGTATTGAGGCGAGGATGTTATGAGTGTAACGGTTGGAATGAAGGAATTACGACCCGCCTACGGGTTCGACGAGGTTGCGATCGTTCCCGGGAACGTCACCGTCAATCCGGAACTGACCGATGTCCGCTTCACGCTTGCCCACCACACTTTTTCCCACCCGATAACCGCCGCCGCCCTCGACGCCGTAGTTAACCCGAGCTTCGCCATCGAGGCGAGCAGGCGGGGCGGCCTGGCCGTGATGAACCTCGAAGGCCTGCAGTGCCGCCACGAGGACGCCGAAGAGATGATCAAGCTTGTGGCCAACACCTCGCAGGAAGACTCCGCCGCGTTGATCCAGCAACTGACTGCCGAGCCGATCAAAGAAGAGCTCATCGGCAAGCGCGTGCGCGAGATCAAGGCCGGCGGTGGCATTGCCGCTGTCGCTTGCACGCCCGCCAACACCAAGAAGCTGGCCCCGATCGCCGTCGACGCCGGCTGCGACTTCTTCGTCGTGCAGTCTACCGTCACCTCCGCGCGCCACTACTCGAAGTCGGTGCGCGGCCTCATCTTCGAAGAGCTTGTACAGAACATTCGCGTCCCCATTCTCGTCGGCAACACCGTTGGCTTCATCGCCACGAAAGAGCTGATGGAGACGGGCATCGCCGGCGTCCTCGTCGGCGTTGGTCCGGGCGCCATCTGCACCTCGCGTGAGGTGCTTGGCATCGGCGTTCCGCAGATCACTGCGACGATCGAATGCGCCGCCGCCCGCGACGCCTTCTACCGGGAGACCGGGCGCTACGTTCCGATCATCACTGACGGTGGCATGCGCAACGGCGGCGACATCTGCAAGGCGCTGGTTGCCGGCGCGGACGCTGTGATGCTGGGCACCGCCTTCGCGCGCTGCGAAGAGGCGCCGGCAAACGGCTGGGCCTGGGGCATGTCCACCGGCCACGCAGCACTCCCGCGCGGCGTGCGCATCCACCCCGGCGTCGACACCACGCTCGATACGCTGCTTTACGGCCCGACGCACCGCACGAACGGCTCGGAGAACCTAGTTGGCGCGATCCAGACGTGCATGGGCGTCACCGGCGCGAACAACATCGCGGAGTTCCACGACGCGGAGTTGATGGTCGCCCCCTCGATTAAGACCGAGGGCAAGGTCTACCAGCTGGCCCAGTAGCGGCTGCGCGGCGCACACCAACTGTTTGTGTGGCATAGCGCCACGCCCTATGCTTGCGTCAGTTTAGGAGTGTGGTTTGGGAAAAGTTCTCTTCGTGGTCGCTGTGCTTGCTGTATTTGGCTTGATCAATGCCGATGCACTGCACTCGTCTTATGCCGTGGGCGGCATCAACGCCGACATCGTAGTCGATGACAACCTGCTGGACTGTGTCACGGCCAATCCGAGCGACGCCGCGGACTTCACGACAATTAGCGCAGCGCTCGCCTCGCCGAACGGGATGAGCCCGGGCATCGCAATCTACGTTTGCCCGGGGACCTACACAGAACCAGCGCTCTTCCTCAACTTTCACGATATGTCCCTGTCAGGCGGGGCAACCCTCTCGGAGCCCGGCGAAACCCTGGTCAAGAAGATGCAAGGCTCGGTTTCGCACATGCTGGCTATTGCGGCGGACCGCGTGACGGTCAGCGGCTTCACCTGGGACGCGAAGCCGCCGCTGGGTGGGCCATCGCAAACGCAGGGCATCCTGGGGCACGGCAATGACGCTGTCATCTCCAACAACATCGTGAAAAACACGACGTATAGTTTGACCGGCGCAATCGATATTGGACCCTTCCTGGACACGGATCCGTCGCCCACCGGAACGCAGATCACTGGCAACCAGGTATCGGACGTTACCGGTTCATATTTGATCCAGTGCAAGTGCACGACAGCCGAGGTGAGCGGCAACGTGCTGACCGGTGATCAGGTTTTCGGCGTCACGGTCGACGGCGACGGCGCGAACGTGAGCAACAACCTGCTGACCGGAGCGGCGATACAAGTTTTCGGTTCGGGGGGCAGCATCAACCTGAATTCACTCACCGACAGCGACATCCAGTCATATGGCAGCAACATGACAATCGATGGGAATATGCTGCAGGGCTCCAATTCGGTTGACGATCCGGAGGTTCTGGTTACGTCTGCCGGCGACCAAAATGCGATCTCAAACAACACGATGAAGAACACGACCCGCGGCGGTCTGTTCCTTTCCGCCTTTAATGCGACCACAGGTTCGTTCAGCGTCGTCAAGAACACGTTCGACCACGTGCTGCAACCGATCGAGATATTCGACGGCAACCCTGGCGACGCAAACCTCGTTACGGCGGCTATCGGTGGGTCGGCGGCGATGAGAAACGTCTTCCTCGCGTCCGGCGGGACGCTTGCCGACGCCAACTACCTCGTCCAGCTCTCTGGTGCCGACGGGCCGATAAGCGCGGAGGACAACAATTGGGGTCTCTGCAACCTCGCCGAGATTGAAGAGGAGATATTCCACCACCCCGACGATCCGGCGCTGGGAACCGTCGACTACGATCCGTTCATTGGTCCTGACTGCCCGACGCCAACGGCCACTCCCCCGCCGACGCCTACTCCTTCGCCGGCGACGCCGACAGCCACGCCCGGGGACCAGATCGCGTTCGGTGACCTGAACTGCGACGGCCACGAAAATGGGCTGGATGCTCTCCTGGTGTTCGATCACGAAGCGCCGCAACCGGCGGCGGCCTGCCCAGCAGTGGCTACGACCGTGAACGTTGGCGGCGTGCAGCGCCTGTGGGGTGACCTCGACTGCAACGGCGTCGTCGACCTGACGGACGCACTCGCACTACTGAGGCACGAGGCCGGCCTCGACTATGACGCGCCGGATGGCTGTCCGCGAATCGGCGATCCCGTCAGCGTTGACTGAGCGACGGAAGTAGCAAACTCTAATGCTGGGCGAGTATGCTCGCTCAGGAATTCACGTTCAGACACAAGAGAAGGAGATTCAACAATGGCAATCGGTGTTTACTTTCCGGAGTCAGACTTTACGTCGAAGCAGTACGACGAGGCGATCAAGAAACTACAGGCGGCGGGCGCCAGCGCGCCAAAGGGACGGCAGTACCACGTCGCGTTCGGCGACCCGGAGAAACTCCAGATCTTCGACGTGTGGGAGTCTGAGGATGCGTTCGCGAAGTTCGGCGAGACTCTAATGCCGATCCTCGGAGGGCTTGGCTACACGCCACCGGAGCCGATGATCGCGCCGATCAAGAACATCATCAAGGGCTAAATCCCCAGCGCGATCTGTGAGTTACGCGCGGGCGGCCGTTCGCGCGTCATCACGGCGTGGTGGTCCCGCTCGCGTGTGAAGCCGTACTTCTCGCGGAGGCGGTTGATGCCGGCGATTACCTCGCGCGTGTAGTCTTTAGGGGCGTAAGCGCCGCGATAGTAGCGCTCGTACTTGCCCGCCAGGTGCGGATAAGCGGATCGCAGCGCGGGCATGAACCACTCCTTCGTGCCGGGCTTGAGGAAGAGCACGTTGGGTGCGACGAACGATGCGCCCGCTTCCCTCGCGGCGGCGACGACAGGCTCGATGTGCGCGTCGTCGTCCGTCAGGCCGGGGATGACCGGCGCGATCATTACGCCGCAACGCACGCCCGCCGACGTCAGTTCCCGCATCGCCTCGAAGCGCTTGTGGGGTCGCGCTGTGCCCGGCTCCATCTTCTTCCAGATCTCCTCGTCCAGCGTCGGGATGCTGAAGGCAACCTGCGCGTCGGCCACTTTCGCAAGGCTCGCCCAGAGCTCGAGGTCGCGCACGACTGCCGTCGATTTCGTGAGCATGTGCACCGGTTGCGCGAAGTCCAGCATGACCTCGAGGATGCGGTGCGTGATGCCGTACTTGATCTCCGCCTGCTGATACGGATCGCAGGCAGTGCCGAGCACGATCAACTCGCGCTTCCAGGACGGGCGGCGCAACTGCTGGCGGAGAACGGTCGCCGCGTTCATCTTGACGACGATGCGCGACTCGAAGTCCCGGCCGGAGTCGTAGCCCAGGTACTCATGCGTGCCCCGCGCGAAGCAGTAGATGCAGGCGTGCTGGCAGCCGCGGTAGGGGTTGATGGTATAGCTGAAGCCCATCCCGGGCGCCTGCACGCGGTTGATGATCGTCTTGCACTCGATCTCTTCGAACGTAATTCCTGATGGCACGTCGTCCGCCTCCTTCCCCTGGGCCTCGCAGAATAGAACAGATGTCCTACACCTGTCAAGCCTGATAGTCTGGAGCGCGTGAAGGTCTACCTGGTCGACGGGACGTATGAGCTCTTCCGCTACTTCTACGCGCCCGGGCAGACCGGCTCCAAGTTTGGCGGCACGCGCGGCGTTCTGCGCTCGGTGCTGGGCATGATCGAGGGCGGCGCAACCCACCTTGGCGTGGCGACGGACCGCGTGATCGAGTCCTTCCGCAACGACCTCTACGCCGGCTACAAGACCGGCGCCGGCATCGACCCGGCGCTCTTTGCGCAGTTCCCGGTGCTGGAGAAAGCGCTTGCGGCGATGGGCGTGCGCGTCTGGCGAATGACCAAGTTCGAGGCGGACGACGCGCTGGCCGCCGCGGCGAAAGAGGCGGCGCGCTACGCCGAACAGGTGGTGATCTGCACGCCCGACAAAGACCTCGCGCAGTGCGTGATCGGCGACAAGATCGTGCAGCTTGACCGGCGCAGCGGCAAGATCACGGACGAGGCCGGCGTCATCGAGAAGTTTGGCGTGCGGCCGGAGTCGATCCCAGACTACCTGGCGCTGGTCGGTGACAGTGCCGACGGTTTCCCCGGCCTGCCCGGCTTCGGCGCGAAGTCCGCCGGGCCGCTGCTCTTCCGCTGGACGCATTTCGAGAACATCCCGCAGTCATGCGCCGACTGGGACGTCTCGCTGCGAGGCGCGGGCGTTCTCTCAGCAACCCTGCGCGCGCACTGGAAAGATGCGCTGCTTTATCGGCGACTAGCCACCCTTCGCACAAACGCCACCGTCCGCGCGACGCCGGAAGCACTGCAGTGGAAGGGCCCGCGCAAGTCGTTCGCGAAAGTCGCGGCGGAGCTTGGTGATGCGGGGCTGGCGACGAAGGCCAACGAAGTGGCGGCGAAGGTGCTCGGCTAGGAGCTATTCGCCCCAACCGGCCGGTGGCAGGTGCCGGCCGGGCTGCTGGTTCCAGCAATCCCGCTGGGATAGCACCAATCCGTCGTCATCGAAGCTGAGGAATGAGATCCCAGCGATCGAGCTTTGCTCGCCGCCCTCGGCGACAATCGCCCAGTATTCGCACGCGGCGCGATCGCCCTGCACGATCGGCTCCCCGAACCACACTTCCGGCGGCGCGCTCTCCGTCTCGAACGCCCACGTCGCGTAAGCCCGCGCCCCTTCGTGACCGTGGTGGTCTTCGCGGAAAGGCTCCGAGCGGAACAAGGCGTCCGCGGCGTAAAGATCGGCAACAGCGTCTGCGTCGTGGGCCGCCCAGGCTTCCCGCCAGGTGTCTCGCCAGCGGCGGGCAGCGGCGCGCGCGTCCGTTACAGCCAACGGTTCTGCTTGTACCAGTCGTACGTCAGGCGCGCGCCTTCTTGGATGTCCACTTCCGGCCGCCAGCCGAGGTCGCGCCGCAGGTCTTCCGCTGAACAGATCCAGGCTGACTGCGACATCTCCCGCACTTTGTCCCGCGTGAAGATGACAGGCTTCCGTGCCACGGCCCCAAATGCCTCGCTGGCCGCGGCGACGGCGTCGTAGAAGAAGCGCGGCGTGGAGAGCTTGAGCATCTTGCGGCCGGTGGCGTCTTCGATCGCGGCGATCATGTCGTTCCAGGTATGGATCGCGCCGTCTTCCGGGCTGTAGACCTCGCCGCCGATGTCGGCTTCAGCAGTCGCCGCCATGTAGACTGCACGCGCGATGTCCGTGGCATAGATCATCGAGACGCGGTTCTTGCCGCCGTTGAGGATCGGCGCGATGCGGTATTTCGTGAGCTGGAAGAACGGCAACAGCGCCGGGTCGCGCGGTCCGTAGATTGCGGGCGGGCGAAAGGTGACGGTGCGCTTGCCCAGCGACGACCTGCGCGCGAGCAGCTCGCCGGCGAGCTTGCTGCGGCCGTAAGCGGTGACCGGCCGCGGCGGCGCGTCGACGGTGCGTGGCTGCGCCGAGCGGCTCGACCCGTGGGCGGCGATGCTCGAGATGTAGATGATGCGGCGGACGTCCGGGTTGTGCGCCTCGATCGCACGGTAGAGGTTCGTCGTGCCGTGCTCGTTGACGGAGGCGAACTCTTGCTCGCTGCGGGCCATGATCAGCCCTGCCGCATGCACGACGACGTCCGCGCCGGTGACAGCGGCCGGCAGCGAGTGCGCATACGTGACGTCGCCGGTCACTTCGATGTGCGGGAAGTGGAGGAACCTGCGACTGCTGGTCTTGCGCAGAAGCGTCACGACTTCGTGGCCCTCATTCGCGAAGTGCTCCGCGATGTGCGAGCCAAGGAAACCGCTGGCGCCGGTGACGAGGACGCGCATCAGAGCATCTTCTCGTAAACGCGGTACGTCTTGTAGTGCTCCGCGCCGACCTTCTTGATGATCGCGTTGATGAGGCTGTTGTCTTCCAGCGTCCAGCCGAACTCCGCCCACTCGTAGTTGCGTTCCTTGGCCGCGCGATAGATCTCGTCGCAGATGAGATAGGCGAGCCCCGCGTACTCGCGGCTGCGGAAGTCCTTGCCGACGCCAAGCAGCGCGAGCCGGCCCTGGCGCGGACGCCGCACCTTCAGCCGCCACAGCAGCCGTAGCCACCCGAACGGGAAGAGTTTGCCGTGCAGTGGCGCCTGCGCCCAGTTGTAGTCGGGCAGGGCGAGAGCCATCGCGGCCGGCACGCCGTTCACTTCGACGATGGGAACGATCGCCGGGTCGATGACAAGCTTCAGGCTCTTGGCGACCTCGTCCGCCTCGGCTTTGGTCGCCGGGACGAAGCCCCAGTTCTCGCTCCAGGCGTCGTTGTACAGGCGCAGGATGATCTGGTACTCAGCGTCGAAGTCGTCCATGCTCGCGCGGCGCACTTTGACGTCGGGCCGCGCGCGGAGTTGTGCGACCATGCGACGCGGCGGGCCCTCGGGCACCTCCTGCCGTTCCCAGCGCCAGGCGTAGACGTCCTTCACCTTCGCGAAGCCCGCGCTCTCGATCAGCGCGGGGTAGTACGGCATCGTGTACGGCATGATCGGCATTTGCGGGAGATGATAGGCATCAAGGAGCAGGCCAACCTCACCGTTCGTCGAGAAGCTGAGCGGGCCGCGCGCTCGTTCCATGCCGCGTTCTCGAAGGAACGCTTCGGCGGTTGTTAGCAGCGCCTGTGCTGCGGCTGGGTCGTCCTCGCACTCGAAGAAGCCGAACATGCCGACGCGCTCCTGCCAGTAGCGGATGTGCTCGCTATCGACTTGCGCGGAGATGCGCCCGACGATGCGGCCCTCCCGCTTGGCCAGGAAAAGCTGGATGTCGGCGTGGGCGTAGAACGGGTTGTGCTTCGGATCGAAGCGCTGCTTTTCGATGTAGAAGATCGGCGCGACCCAGTTGAGGTTGCCCTTGTACAGGCGGAACGGCAGGTGGATGAAATCGTTCAGCTCGCGCTTGGAGCGGACGGGGAGAACTTCGACCCGGGTCGCGGCGGGGGACGGGCTAACTGATGACACCGAGACGACGCCCGACAAGCTGAAACTTCTCGAGTGCCTGGCCAATTTGGTCTTCGGTGTGCGTGGCCATGCAACTGGTGCGGAGCATTGCTTCCTTCATGTTGACGGCGGGGTAGATGGCGGGGTTCGTGTACACGCCTTCCGCCAGCAGTTCTTTCCAGAACATTACCGTCTTGTACTCGTCGCCAACGTTCACCGGCACGATTGGCGTGCCGACGCTGGCGCCGGTGTCGTAGCCCAGCGACTGCAAGCCGGAGCGCCACATGTTGCCGAGGTTACGGAGGCGGTTCACGATGTCCGGATCGCCTTCGAGAACGTCCAGCGATGCCAGCGCAGCTGCCGTTGAAGCCGGCGGGAGGCTGGCCGTGAAGATCATCGAGCGGGCGAAGTGCTGGATCCAGTCCATCGCCAGCTTCGGTCCGGCGACGAACCCGCCGATCGAGGCCATCGACTTCGAGAACGTGCCCATGATCATGTCGACGCGCCCCTCTTCGCCGAAATGGCTGGCCGTGCCTCGGCCGCCTTCGCCGAGCACGCCAAGCCCATGGGCATCGTCGACGACGATGCGGGCGTGGTGCTTCTTGCAGGCGTCCAGGATCGCCGGCAACGGGGCGATGTCCCCGCCCATGCTGTAGACGCCGTCGATGATGACGAGCGCTGCCTTCGTTTGCCGGCTGAGAATCGTCTCGAGGTGGGCGGCGTCGTTGTGGCGGAAGCGCACCATCTCGCCGTCAGAGAGCTGGCAGCCGTCGTAGAT
>JBDTOK010000100.1:0-10293 GCA_039933275.1 Chloroflexota bacterium
TGCTGTCGTTCTTGCCCTGGCTCCACTTCAACAGCGTGACGATCGAAGGCGACACGAGCCCTCTCGCCAGCGTCAGCCTGTCCGGCACGCACACCAGCCGCTGGCGTGACCTCGAGGAAATCGGCCGGGACGACGTGCAGAACGTCGATGGCTGGTGCAGCTGCCGGGTGAGCCTGGGCGATGGCTACTTCACGGCACTGCTCGGTCTCGTGGTCGTGCTGATTGCCGCGGGCGGCTGGTACTTCGGCCACGACCGGGCGGCGGCGATGGCAGGGATCATGGCCTCGGTCGGGGCGCTGGCGCTGGCCGGCTTCAACGCGGTTGCGGGCTGGAACGCCTATATTTGGACGAACGCCCAGCAGTTTGAGTTCGCCAACGGAAGCCTCCAGCCTGCCCTCGTTCTGCTGGTCATCGCGGCTGTGCTAGCGGCGCTGGCCTCAGCCTTCATCTGGGGGCTGAGCTGGCTGGACGACCGGGCCTACGAAAATGAGATGATGGACGATGAAGAACCGATGTACGAAGACACCAGCGACGAGACGACGGGTGAGACCGGAGCAATGGCGTGATTGCGGAGAAGCTGATCCGCTTTGTCATCGCGGCCAGTGTGGCGCTGGGCATCATGTGTTTTCAGACGTGGTGGCGAATTGATATCACAGAATCCACCTACTCCATCCGCGGGCTCAGCGGCGATTCCTTGACACGTATCGACGGGTACCTCGTGCTCGGAGTCGCGGGGGTCGCGCTCGTCGCGGCGATCGTCGGTCTGATCCATCGACAGTGGCTAAGCCTTTGTAGTGCCACGATCGCCGCCGCGGGCATGCTTGGCCTGGTCGTTACGGTTTACGGGTTGATCGAGCCTCCGTCGCGGCACAGCCCTTTGCTGACTTACATCACAGTCTTCGTGAACTACCACCCGACACCGCTGCTTTACTTCTCGGCGGTTACTTGCTTGCTCATTGCGGCCGCCGGCGTCGTGCTGGCCGTTGCCGGGGAGCATAGGACGGAACCGAAGGAGAGGAGCGCGGAAGCATGGGCATGACGACGCGATTTGCTCTGCACGTCGTGTTCTGGGCGAGCCTGCTAGTCGCGCTATTGGAATTCGTCCCTTGGTTCCAGATGGGCGCGCATGTGAGTAACCTGACTGCGGACGGCGAGCAATCCGGCACGGCGCTCGCCAACGCCGTACTTTTCGCCAGCATCGCAACCGTATGCGCGGTACTCGCATTGCGGATGCTGCGCGACCCGAGCGAGCTGGTCTGGGGCGCGCTAGTTTTCGCCGCGGCGATTCCGTTTGTGTTGGCGGGCGCTGCCTTATCTGAGACAGCCGCCTGTATGAATACGAGCACCTATCTCAACTTAGTCAACACCGGATTCGGCGTGGGTTGTCGCACGGCGTCCCACAACGCTCTCACGATCAATGACCTCTTGCTCTGGTCAACCGTCGTGCTGAGTGCAATAGTCACACTGATAGCACTGGGGCTGCCCATCATTGAGTCGATAAGCCGGGCGAGCGCGGCTGAGGACGACGAAGTATGGGCCTGAAGCATGACGAATTGGGAACGATCACCCGAAATACGCTCATCTCAGCAGCTCTGGCTTCCGGGCTGCTCGCACTGATGGGGCTGTTCAGGTGGTACAAGTTCACGCCACAGTTCGAGATATCGGGCACCGATTCTCACGTATCCTTCGGCTACGGTATGAGTGACGGGCTGGCAGTTTGCCTGCTCGGTCTCTTCTGTCTCGTGGCCTCGGTCTGGCAGTTCCGCCGCGACAAGCTCAGCCCGATCAGACTGGGCTTGATGGCGGTTGCCGGATCGGGTGCAATCGCGCTCACATATCGAGCAGCGACGTTTGCGGGAGACATTTGCGCGGGTTCGTCACCTTCGCTCGGTGGCATCACATGCATGCAGAGCGACGGCGGCGATACGGGGAGCCTGTGGATGGGTGGCAGCGTACTTCCGCCGGTGTGGATCGCGCTCGCGACGGCTGCGTTCGTAGCTACATTGGCGGTAGCGCTTCCATTTGTTGAGAATTACTTTTACGAAGACGAATCCGAACCCACGAACGAACCTAAAACAGTAGACGGAGCCCTGCAATGGTAAAGATCACCGATACGACTATGCGCGACGGGCACCAGTCGCTACTCGCCACGAGGATGCGGACTGAGGACATGCTGCCGATCGCGGAGCAGATGGACGCGGCGGGCTTCCACAGCATCGAGGTGTGGGGCGGCGCGACGTTCGACACGGCGTTGCGCTTCCTCCACGAGGACCCGTGGGAGCGCCTGCGCAAGGTCAAGAAGCTGATCAAGAAGACGCCGCTGCAGATGCTTCTCCGCGGGCAGAATGTCGTCGGCTACCGGCACTACGCGGACGATGTGGTTGTGCGCTTCTGCGAGCTGGCCGTGAAGAACGGCATGGACATCTTCCGCATATTCGACGCCCTAAACGACCTGCGGAACCTGGAGACGGCGATCAAGGCTGTGAAGAAGGCTGGCGGACACGCGCAGGGCACGGTCTGCTACACGATCAGCCCCGTCCACACCACCGAGGCGTTCGCCAAGATGGCCAAGCACCTCGAGGAGATGGGCAGCGACTCGATCTGCATCAAGGACATGGCCGGCCTGCTGCATCCATACGAGGCGTTCCAGATCGTGAAGTCGATCAAGGCTGTCGTCTCGATCCCCGTGCAGATGCACTGCCATGACACCAGCGGTATGGCTGCGATGGCGTACCTCAAGGCCACAGAAGCCGGGCTGGACGTGATGGACTGCGCGCTCTCGACGATGTCCGGAGGCACGTCGCAGCCGCCAACTGAATCGATGGTGGCAACGTTCGAGGGAACTGGATACGAGACGGGCCTCAACCTCGAAGAGCTGACGACGCTGGCCGATTACTTCGGTGAGATCCGCAAGAAGTACCAGGCGTTCGAGGGCAACGTGAAGGTCGACGCCGGCGTGCTGCTGCACCAGGTCCCGGGCGGCATGATCTCTAACCTCGTCTCGCAGCTGCGGGAGCAAGGCGCGCTCGACAAGCTGAAGGCCGTGCTGGACGAGATCCCGCGCGTCCGCAAAGACCTCGGCTATCCGCCGCTCGTCACGCCGACCAGCCAGATCGTTGGGACGCAGGCTGTGCTCAACGCGGTCTACGGCGAGCGCTACAAGCAGGTGAGCAAGGAGACGCGGGCGGTCGCGCTGGGCCAGTACGGCGAGACGCCGGCGCCGGTCAGCGAAGCGGTGCGCAAGAAGGTGGCGCCGGACGGTAAGCCAATCACGCACCGCCCTGCGGACGACCTGGCGCCGGAGTTGGACAAGAGCCGCGCGGAGGCAGGCGACATCGTGAAATCGGATGAAGACTTGCTGTCCTACGTGATGTTCCCACAGGTCGCGCGCGAGTTCTTTGAGTGGCGGGACGACGCCGGAGGGCACGATCTGGAACTGGCTGCGGCGATTGCGACTGCCCTCACCCTGGACCAATCGCGCTCGAGGCCGGCAGAAGCTGCGCCGGACAACGGGCATGCCGAGAATCCGTGGAAGATGCTCGGCCGGCGCCGGGCATTGGGACGATAACGAATGAAGTTACTGATCGGCGAGAAGGAATTCGAAGTACAGCCGTCCGGCGACTCGATCACGGTGGGCGACCAGACGTTCGCCATCCGGGTGGTCAGGCGCGGGAACATCGCCACTGTTTATGTCAACGAGAAGCCGTACGCCATCCAGATGCCGGAAGGCGCCCTTCCGGAGGAGGGGCCGGTCAAGCTGCTGGTCGACGCCGAAGAGTTCGAAGTCGAGCTCAAGGGTCGCGCCAGCGCCCGCCCGAAACCGAAGGCCAAGGCGAAGAAGGCGGCGGGTGGCACTGGCGCCGTGCTTTCCCAGATGACAGGCCGCGTGATCCGCGTCGACGTGAAGCCGGGCGACGAGGTGAAGGAAGGCGACATCATGCTCGTCGTCGAGGCGATGAAGATGGAGAACGAGATCGCGGCGCCCGTTTCCGGCACCGTGAAGGTGGTCTCCGTCGCGGCCGGCGCGCGCGTGGCGGAGGGCGACCCACTGGTGCAAATCGAGCCGGCTGCGGGTTAGTGATTTCGACGCCTTTCCGATGTCACGGATAGGCTAAGGAAATACGTTGAACGCCATAGGCTCCATTGATATGATTGGCCACGCCGACAGGTAAATATCGATAGAGGTAAACATGGCGCAAGCAGAACGGACTGTCTCTCCTCCCCACAAGCTCGGGTTTCTGCGAACGCTTCGCACAGACGCCTGGTGGTTCGAGCCCGGCATGATCGCGATCTTCCTTTCGGTCTTCCTCGGTTACCTCACGATCAGCGCTTTCATCGATGGCTGGAAGTACAGCGTCGGTCCGTATCTTTCACCTGTGTTCGAGCCGGAACTGCACGGCAAGTACAGTGCGTGGTACTTCTCGCCGGCGCTCCTCATTCTGTGGGTGCCGATTGGTTTCCGCGCGACGTGCTACTACTACCGCCGCGCGTACTACCGCTCATATCTTTTCTCGCCGCCAGCTTGCGCCGTCGGCGACATCGGCGGGTTGGGTAACCTGCGCCCGTCCACCAAGTACGACGGCGAGTCGAAGTTCCCGCTGGTGCTACAGAATCTGCACCGCTTCTTCATGTACGGCGCGCTCGTCTTCGGTGTGTTCCTCTGGTACGGCGCCATCAAGTCGTTCTACAACACGGAGTCCGTGATCGATGGGCACCCGGCCGACACAGGCTGGGGTATCGGGCTTGGCTCGATCATTCTTTGCATCAACGCGACGTTGCTGATGATGTACACGTTCTCCTGCCACAGCTTCCGGCACTTCATCGGCGGCGGGCTCGACTGCTTCTCCTGCACGCTCGTCAGCCGCACTCGCAAGCGGTTCTGGGACCGAGTCTCCGCCTGGAACACGAACCACCGGCTGTACGCCTGGATGAGCCTTGTATGGATCGCTTTCACTGACATCTACATCCGACTGGTCGCCAACGGTCACATCACTGACCCCAACACCTGGAAGGGGTTCTAGTGGCTGAATACGAGACGCACGAATACGACGTCATCGTCGTTGGCGCTGGCGGCGCCGGATTGAGGGCGGCGGTGGAGGCTTCGGCGCAGGGCGCGAAGACGGCGATCATCTGCAAGTCGCTACTGGGCAAGGCGCACACTGTGATGGCCGAGGGCGGAATTGCGGCGGCGCTGGGCAACGTCTACTCCGAAGACAACCCGGAAGTGCACTTCCGCGACACGATGCGCGGCGGCAAGATGCTGAACAACTGGCGCATGGCCCAACTCCACGCGCAGGAAGCGCCCGACCGTGTTTACGAGCTCGAAGAATGGGGCGCGCTGTTCGACCGCACGAAGGACGGACGCATCTTGCAGCGAGCGTTCGGCGGTCACAAATACGACCGTCTTGCGCACGTCGGCGACCGCACCGGCCTCGAGATGATCCGCACGCTACAGCAGAACGCCGTACACAAAGGCCTCGACGTGTACATGGAGTGCACGGTGTCGCGGTTACTGAAGGACGGCGACCGCATCTCCGGCGCACTGGCCTACTGGCGCGAGTCCGGCAAGCTGCTGCTCTTCAAGGCGAAAGCGGTGGTGCTGGCGACGGGCGGCATCGGCAAAGCGTTCAAGGTGACGTCGAACAGCTGGGAGTATACCGGCGACGGGCACTCGCTTGCTTACTGGGCGGGCGCGGAGCTGATTGACATGGAGTTCGTGCAGTTCCATCCGACGGGCATGGTCTGGCCGCCGAGCGTGCGCGGCATCCTAGTGACCGAGGGCGTGCGTGGCGAGGGCGGAGTGTTGAAGAACAGCAAGGGCGACCGCTTCATGTTCGACTACATCCCGGAGTTCTTCCGCAGCGAGACGGCAGAGACCGCCGACGAGGCGGACCGCTGGTACGGCGATAAGACACACAACCGACGCACACCCGACCTGCTGCCTCGAGACGAGGTGGCGCGCGCGATTAACACTGAGGTGAAGGCTGGCCGCGGGACTGAACACGGCGGCGTCTTCCTGGACATCTCCTCGAGGCGCACGCCCGACGAGATCCGCAAGGCGCTACCAAGCATGTACCACCAGTTCAAGACGCTGGCGGACATCGACATCACGGCCGTTCCGATGGAAATCGGCCCGACGATGCATTACATGATGGGCGGCGTCCGCGTGAATGCAGAAACAGAAGAATCGACCGTGCCCGGCCTCTTCGCCGCTGGCGAGTGCGCGGGCGGCATGCACGGTGCAAACCGGCTCGGGGGCAACTCGCTGTCCGACCTGCTCGTCTTCGGCCGGCGCGCCGGCATGGGTGCAGCGGAATACGCGAAGGGCCTAACCTCCATGCCCGAGGTGAGCACCACCGAAATCGATGGGATCGCGGCGGACATGTTCGGCCACTTCGATGGGGACGGTGCGGAGAACCCATACACGATCCAGCGCGAGCTCCAGGAGACGATGCACAACCTCGTCGGCATCATCCGCGTTGAGTCGGAGTTGAAGGAAGCGCTGGCCAAGCTACAGGAGTACAAAGAACGCGCGAAACGCACCGGCGTCGAGGGGAACCGCCAGTACAACCCGGGCTGGCACCTGGCGATGGACCTCCGCTCACTGCTTACGGTATCGGAAGCGGTGACTCTCGCCGCGCTGGAGCGAACAGAGAGCCGCGGCGGACATACGCGCGGGGACTTCCCTAAGACCGACCCGGAGTGGGGGAAGTCGAACATCGCTGTGCGCGAGAAGTCAGACGACACTATGGAGATCGAGAAGACACCGCTGCCACAGATGCCGCCTGAGTTGGCGAAGTTGTTTGAGGAAGGTCACTAGCATGCAGCTTGTAACGATGCGAGTCTTCCGTGGCGATGCCAACGGCGGCGACTTCCACGACTACACTGTCGAAGTAGACGACGGGCAAGTTGTGCTGGACGTCATCCACACTGTGCAAGCGACGAAGGCGAATGACCTGGCCGTGCGCTGGAACTGCAAAGCCGGCAAGTGCGGCTCCTGCAGCGCTGAGGTTAACGGCAAGCCACGGCTGATGTGCATGACCCGGATGTCGCAGCTTGACACGAGCTGGCCGATCACCGTCGCGCCGATCAAGACGTTCCCGCTGATCAAGGACCTTGTTACGGACGTCTCGTACAACTACCGCGTGGCAAAAGAGATTCCGGCGTTCAAGCCGCGAGCGCCGGGGCCAGACGGCCACTTCCGCATGCAGCAGGAAGACATTGAGCGCGGGCAAGAGTTCCGCAAGTGCATCGAGTGCTTCCTCTGCCAGAACGTTTGCCACGTGATCCGCGACCACCCGGACAACAAAGAAAAGTTCTACGGCCCACGCTTCTTCGTGCGGCTGGCTGAGCTAGAGATGCACCCGCTCGACACCGTCGATCGTTCGGAGCTGATTCGCACGGCGGCGGGTATCGGCTTGTGCAACATTACAAAGTGCTGCACAGAAGTTTGCCCGGAATCGATTCACATCACGGACAACGCGATCATTCCGCTGAAGGAACGCGTGATCGATAAGTACTACGATCCGTTCCGCTGGGTGTTCGATAAGTTGCGCGGCAGCAACAAGCATTAACCAAATCTGAACCGTCCCCTATTCGCGCAATCTGACGCCTGAAAATATTCCGCATCTTCGCGTGCGAGTTTATATCTAAGGGCTTTAGCACTAAAACTTGCCAGCGCTTGGCTCTCGGTTTACGGTGACTAAAGCCCCGCATGAATAGAAAAAACATCGCGCCCTGGAAGCCTCTTGGGTTGGCTTTTACAGCCGTAGGACTGATGGTCGCGGCATTTGTGGTAGCCGCCGCCGCTGTTCTTACTTCTCCATCGAACGAGGCCGATCCCACCGCTGCTCTGTTGCAGCTCTCGCCCACACCGTCGACTGTGAAAGCATCGCCGCGCGTGATCTTGCCCCAGCGCACCGCGCAGTCCGTCACTGGCGACGATCCGATCGTCACGTACTCGCCTGCGCCAACACCAACACCGGCTCCGACACCTTCGCCAGAACCGCCAACGCCAGAGCCCATACGCCAACCTGTTGGCATCGACACGGAGACGGCTCCGCCACCACCCGCTGAGACTGCGCCCCCGGCTCCGACGCCCGAACCAGGCGGCCCACGACCTGACCTGGCGGGACAGTTGCTCGGGTTGCTGAACGACCAGCGGACGCAGCGCGGCCTGCAGCCGGTGTCGCTGAACAACAGCCTCAGCGCGTCGTCCGACTACTATGCGGAGCTCATCTGGAATGAGAACCCGTACAACCTCGACCACTGGTTGGACGGCGGTCCCGGTGACCGAGCCTGGTCGCGCGGCTACTGCTGCGGCGTCGGCGAAATTCTCGTCGAGTCGGAAGGCTCAGCGTCGGAGATGGTCGGGCTGTGGATGAACAGCCAGGCGCACCGCGACATTATTGTCGATCCGCAATACGTGAGCGTCGGCATCGCGTGTTTCAGCGGTCCGTACGTCGGCGAAGACGGCAACACCCACCACCCGATCGTCTGCGTCGGCGACTTCGGTTCCGGCTAAGTCGCCGGCTCGCCGCGCCACTCGAGGCGCCCGTCCCGCACAACATCGCCGCCGTATACGTCGTTACAGACAACGACCGGGAAGTCGGCAAGCTCCATGCGGCGCATCGCCTCCGTGCCAAGGTCTTCGTACGCGACGACTTCGACGCTGCGGATCTGCTTGGAGAGCAGCGCGCCGGCGCCACCAACGGCCAGGAAGTATACCGCGCCGTGCTGCTTGAACGCCTCGGCGACGACGGGCGTGCGGCCGCCTTTGCCAATCGCGGCTATCAGGCCGGCGTCCAGCAGCGGGATCGTGAACGGATCCATGCGCTCGGAGGTCGTAGGACCGGCGGAGCCAATGATCTGGCCAGGCTTAGCGGGCGTCGGGCCGACGTAGTACAACACCTGGCCGCGCAGGTCGATCGGGAGGGCCTCACCCCGGGCCAGCGCCTCCACCATGCGCTTGTGGACGGCGTCACGGGCCGTGTAGACAGTCCCGCTGAGGTAGACGTAGTCGCCTGTACGGAGCTGCTGGATGACGTCGTCAGTGAGCGGCAGTTGGATGCGGTGCTCGGCCACTAGAGCTGCAGCTCGACGCGCGCGGCCGGCGTGCCGACCAGCAGCGATACACCGTCGTCGGTCTCACGCAAGTCGTAGTCGTAGAACGGGCAACATCGCGACTCTTCGTCGACGAAGGCTGACGTCATCTCCCACAGCTCATTGCGGTCGCCGCGAAAGACGAACTCGTTGCCGCGCGCCGACTTGTTCTCGGTCACCAGCGCGGCAAAGAGGCGCTTCATGTCGGGCCGACGGCGCTCGCTGTCCTCCGAAGTGATAAGGCATGACTCGGGCGCATCCGCATCGCTGGCCGGCACGAAGCGATGGCGCAGGCTCACAGCGTGGCCTCTTTCAGGCGCGCGGAGTGGCACTGCAGGTTCACCGCGACGGGCAATGAGGCGATGTGGGTCGGGTGGGTCATCATGTGCACACCAAGCGCTGTCTGCGTGCCGCCGACCGCCTGCGCTCCGACGCCGAGCGCGTTCACCGCTTCCAGCAACTCAGTCTCGAACTGCGCCTCTTCTACGTTTGGATTGGGGTCGCCGACTTTGCGGGTGAGCGAGCGCTTGGCCATGTACATGGCGTGTTCAGCGGAGCCGCCGACACCCAGGCCGACGATGATCGGCGGGCAGGGGTTTCCGCCCGATTCTTCCACTGTCTTCAGCACGAACTCGGTGATGCCCTTCTTTCCGGCGGAGGGCAGCATAATCGTGAAGCGCGACATGTTCTCGCAGCCGCCGCCCTTTGGCATCACCTGGATGCGCATGTGATCGCCGGGAACGATTTCGACGTGGGCGATTGGCGGTGTGTTGTTCTTGGTGTTGGTGCGCGCGGAGAACGGGCGATCGACGATCGAGGCGCGGAGAAAGCCTTCGCGGTAGCCCTGGTCAACGCCGGCCGCGAGCGCGTCCTTCAAGTCGCCACCGGTGATGTGCACGTCCTGGCCGATATCGAGGAAGATGACGGTCGTACCTGTGTCCTGGCAGAGGGGCAGCATCTCTTCCCTGGCGAGGTCAGCGTTCAGCAAGATCTGGTCGAGCACCTTCACGGCGACCGGGGAGCGTTCTTTCTTGCGCGCGGTCTGCAGCGCGCCGACGACGTCCTCTGGCAGCAGGCAGGCGGCCTGCTTGCAGAGCTCGCGGACGGTGTCCCGGATGGTGTCGACGTGGATTTCTCGCATCGACTCCATTGTAGCGCCGGAGCTCCTACGGGCGCTGTCCCTGCACGGCC
>JBDTOK010000101.1:0-10287 GCA_039933275.1 Chloroflexota bacterium
ATCCAGGCCCGAATCGACTACCTGGTGCGGATGGAGGACTCCAAGGCCCGCGGTGAGTTCGAGCAGATGTCTAAGAAGGACCGCCTCGACAAAGAAGAAGAGATTCTGCGCTTGAACCGCTACCTCGGCGGCATCAAGGAGATGACGGCGCTCCCGGCAGCCATCTACATCGTCGACACGACGAAGGAAGACATCGCGGTCGCTGAGGCGCTGCGGATGGGCATCCCGATCGTCTCGCTGGTAGACACCAACTGCAATCCGGACGTCATCGATTACCCGATCCCATCGAACGACGACGCTATTCGGGCGATTAAGTTGATCACATCGAAGATGGCTGACGCCGTGCTCGACGGCCTGACCGCGCGCGAATTCGCCGCACAGGCAGCGCTTGAGGCGGAAGACGTCGAGGTTGGCGCCTACACCGAGACTGGGTACGTGGCGTCGCCGGACGAGCAGTCACCGGCCGACATCCGGGCAGCCGAAGAGAAGGTTGCGGCCGATCAAGCCGCCGCCGACCAGGCCGCTGCCGCCGTCGTAGAGGCCGAGCAGGCCGCCGCTGCCGCTGCAGAAGCTGCTAAGGCCGAGGCGAGCGCTGCTGCCGAGGCTCCGGCCACGGAAGCGGCCGCTGAGCCCGATACGAGCGCAGCACCGGCCCCTGAAGCCGCTGCCCCGGTGACCGACGAGCCGTCCGGCGAGACGGTGTCAAGCTAACCCCAACCAGGAGCACAACCGAACATGGCAATTTCTGCATCTGACGTTAAAGAACTGCGCGAGCGGACGGGCGCTGGCATGCTTGAGTGCAAGAAGGCGCTCGAGGAGGCCAAGGGCGATCTCGAGAAGGCGATGGCCGCGCTCAAAGCGAAAGGTCACGCCATGGCCGAGAAGCGCGCTGACCGCGAGACAGCGGAGGGCGTCGTCGCTTCGTACATCCACCACAACCACCGTGTGGGTACGCTGGTGGAGGTAAACTGCGAGTCAGACTTCGTGGCCCGGACGGACGACTTCAGGCACCTCGTCCAGGCCGTCGCGTTGCAGGTGGCCGGGACGAGCCCGAAGTACCTCTCCAAGGAAGACATGCCAGAAGGCTCCGATGAGGA
Source organism: Chloroflexota bacterium (assembly GCA_039933275.1). Lineage (GTDB taxonomy): Bacteria > Chloroflexota > Dehalococcoidia > SM23-28-2 > RBG-16-64-32 > DATKKM01. The sequence goes on from JBDTOK010000101.1 coordinate 1,098, forward strand.
CCCGGCGACCGTGTGCCTGCTGGAGATGCCGTTTTTGAAAGAGCCAGACAAGACGATTAGCGACATGGTGAAGGACACGATCGGCAAGACGGGCGAGAACATCCGGATTCGCCGCTTCGCCAGGTTTGAGCTGGGCAAGTACGACTAGACACGAATAACGGAGCCCGCCGCCGCTTTCATGCGAGTCGGCGGGCTTTTGCTAAACTGGAGACTCGATGGCGACAGATCCCGCCTACAAGCGCATCGTTCTCAAGCTCAGCGGGGAGGCCCTCCAGGGCGACGCTCCGTATGGTATCGACCCCAGCACACTCCGCGCGATTGCCCAGCAGGTCAAGCGTGTCAGCCAAACGGGTACGGAGCTGGCGATCGTCGTGGGCGGCGGGAACATCCTCCGAGGCTCTGCGGCGGAGGCTGCGGGCATGGACCGTGCGACCGGAGACTACGCTGGAATGCTCGCGACGATGATTAACGCCCTCGCCCTGCAGGATGCACTGGAGCAGGCGGGCGTCGACGTACGCACCCAGTCTGCAATTAGCGTGACAGCCGTCGCTGAGCCGTACATCCGACGCCGGGCGATGCGCCACCTCGAGAAGGGGCGGGTCGTCATCTTTGCAGCCGGGACGGGCAACCCGTTCATGACGACGGACACGGCGGCGGCCCTGCGGAGCATCGAAATCAACGCAGACGTGCTGCTAATGGCCAAGAAGAACGTGGACGGTGTATACGAGGCGGACCCGCACGCCGACGCCACCGCACGCAGGTTCGGGACGCTTTCGTATCTGGACGCGCTGAACCGGCGTTTACAGGTCATGGACTCGACGGCGCTGTCGCTTTGCATGGAGAACACCATGCCGGTCGTCGTGTTCAACCTGCGCGACTCCGACAGCATTGTGCGCGCAGCGTCAGATGAAGACATCGGGACGCGCGTGGGTGACATGCCGACGACGTTCAACGAAGAATCGCCAAGCGAAAGTCAGCGGTAAGAGGTAAGACAATGCAGGAACAGATATCGGACGCGAAGTCTCGCATGCAGAAGGCGATCGAAGCCCTGCGAGGGGAGCTGCAAACGGTACGCACGGGCCGCGCCAGCACCGGGCTCGTCGAGCACATGCGTGTGGAGTACTACGGCACGCCGACGCCGCTCCAGCAGTTGGCAACGCTTTCAACGCCGGACGCCAAGTTGATCGTGATCACGCCGTACGACAAGACGGCGCTGGGTGCGATCGAGAAGGCGATTCAGAAGTCCGACCTGGGGCTGACGCCAAGCAACGATGGCAACGTTGTCCGGCTGTCGATCCCACCGCTGACGGAAGAGCGCCGCAAGGAGCTCGCGAAGCACATTCGCAAGCGCGTGGAGGACGCGCGGGTGGCGGTACGCAACGTCCGCCGCGACGTGCACGACCAACTGCGCAAGCTTGAGCACGACCACTCGATATCACAGGACGACTTGAAGCGCTCCGAGACGGAGCTTCAGAAACTGACAGACGATAACGTCAAGCAGGTGGATGACCTGGGCGCCGAGAAGGAGCAGGAGGTCCTCACGGTTTGAGCGCCGCTGCGGATCGTCATCCGAGCGGGCTATACTGGTGAGCAATATGGTCTCGTCACCGACGACTGGCGCCCGGACCTCCCCGCCAACGGTTCCCCTGACAAATCGGCCACAGCACGTAGCCATCATCATGGACGGCAACGGCCGCTGGGCGCGTAGCCGCGGCAAGTCTCGCCGGGCCGGACACAAGGCTGGGACGGAGAATGTGCGCCGGGTGATCGAACGCTTCGCGGATTACGATGTCCCGTATCTGACGCTGTACGCTTTTTCGACTGAGAACTGGGATCGCCCCCGCTGGGAAGTGGGCGCCCTAATGGCGCTAGTGTCGCGGTTCCTCAAGCAGGAGACGATGAACCTACACAGCGAGGGCATTCGTCTCGTGCACATCGGCGATCTTGCGCCGCTCAACCGGAAGCTGCGCGACCGCGTGCTGGAGGCGATCGAGCTGACGAAAGATAACACTCGCATGACGCTGGCGATCGCGTTCAACTACGGCGGTCGCGCGGAACTAACGGCCGCGGTGCAGCGAATCGTGGCGGACGGCGTACCGGTGGAAGACATCAACGAGAAGTTGGTCGAGCAGTACCTTTCGACGAATGGATTGCCTGACCCTGACCTGATTATTCGCACGGCCGGCGAGATGCGCATCTCGAATTTCCTGCTCTGGCAGGGCGCATACGCAGAATTTTGCTTCACCGACGTTTACTGGCCCGACTTTGATGTCCAGCACATCGATGAGGCGCTAAGTGCATACAGCGGCCGGCGCCGCCGTTTCGGCGGGCTTCTGCCCGATGAACTGGACCGGCCGCTAAACGGCAACGGCGCCTCACCAAGCGCAAACGGCAACGGCCACAAGCCGTAGCCGGCGCTGATGCTCGCGCAACGACTCCTCACCGCCGCTGTCGGTATACCCGTCATCGCCGCGCTGATTTACTTCGGCGGGCACGTCTTCACGGGCGTTGTCTGCGCGATCCTGGCGATAGCGGCGATTGAGTTCGTGCAGATGATGCTGGGCGGCGACGACCCGTTGTGGCGCCCGAGCCCGATCGCGCTGATAGCGGCGGGAGGCGTTGTCGCGCTGCCGATTGCGGTGGATGCAGGAGTGGAATGGCCGCCGGAATTGCTATTCGTAGCGGTGGTGACGATGGCGTACGTCATGGTGCGCGGGTTACCGGTGCAGCGGCCGGCGTGGGCAGTGGCGCTGGCTGCTGTCTGGTACATCGGGCTGCTGGGGTCTTACTTCGTGCTACTTCGCGATTTGGACGACGACGGGATGTGGGTCTTCTTGGCGGTGCTGTCCACATGGGGGACGGATACGTGCGCGTACGCCGTCGGTAGGACGATCGGTCGACATAAGATGGCGCCACGAATCTCGCCGGGTAAGACGTGGGAGGGGACGGCGGGCGCGCTGATTGGGGGGCTAGTAGTTGTGGTGGCGCTAGGGCTCGTGCTCGATCTGCCGGTGACCCTTGGGGAGTCGGTGTTGCTCGGGCTGGTGCTGCCGGCCGTTGCCGTCGTGGCGGATCTCGGGGAATCGGTGCTGAAGCGGGGCGCCGGAGTCAAGGATACGAGTGTGCTGGTGCCCGGGCATGGCGGCTTTCTGGACCGGCTCGATTCGCTGCTGTTTACGGTGCCTCTGGTATACTACTTTGCGATGTGGGTGGTCCTTTAACCACAAATGAGCCAATTTCCGGCTGTCTTCCTCTCCCTTCCCACCTCTCTCAATTGGCGCTGTTTGATGGCGATTTTGCGCAGATTTCTCACCCTCCTTTGAGCTTGTCATGAAACTTACCCGCGTCGCGATTCTTGGTTCGACTGGCTCCGTTGGCCGGCAAACGCTCGACGTCATTCGTTCGATGCCCGGGCGGTTCAACGTGGTCGCGCTGGCGGCAGGGAACAACGTCACCACGCTCGAGGAGCAGGCGCGTGAGTTCAAGCCGCGAATGCTGTTCTGCGACCGTGAGAGCGAGTACATCGAGAAGCGGATCAGCGACGGATCGCTCACGGGCAAGTGGGCGAGGATGGAAGAGATGGCTTCGCACCGCGACGTCGATCTTGTCGTCGTGGCGACGGTTGGGGCGACAGGCCTTGGGCCTTCGCTGGCGGCGGCCCGTGCTGGCAAGAAGATTGCGCTGGCAAACAAGGAAGTGCTCGTCATGGCCGGTCACATCATCACGGCCGAGGCGAAGCGCCACGGTGCGGAGTTGCGGCCAGTGGACTCGGAGCACTCTGCGATCTGGCAGTGCCTGTGGGGCGAGTCGCCGGAGTCCGTTGAGCGGCTCCTGATCACGGCTTCTGGTGGTGCCCTACGGGATGTTTCGCCAGAGCAGCTCGAGCGCGTAACGGCTGAGCAGGCGCTCCGGCATCCTAACTGGCAGATGGGCAAGAAGATCACCGTCGATAGTGCGACGCTGCTGAACAAGGGTCTGGAGTGCATAGAGGCGCGGTGGCTGTTCGACGTGCCGCTGGAACGCATCGAAGTGGTGCTGCACCGCGAAAGTATCGTTCATTCGCTCGTTGAGTTTCGGGATGGCTCGGTTAAGGCGCAACTGGGGGTGCCGGATATGCGTCTACCCATACAGTGCGCCCTCACCTATCCGGAACGAGTCGCAGAAGCGAACGTGCCGCGCCTCGACCTGACGTCGATCGGCACGCTGAATTTTGGCGTCCCGAATCACGCGCAGTTCCCCTGCCTGACGCTGGCTCTGGAAGCCGGCAAGCGAGGGGGTACAGCACCGGCAGTGCTAGCGGCGGCGGACGAGATCGCCGTCGAAAACTTCCTGGCCGGCTACGTACGATTTACAGAAATCGCGCAGGTGATCCAGAATACGCTGGACGCGCACGAAGCGATCGGGAACCCGTCGCTGGAGCAGGTGCTGGCGGCGGACGCCTGGGCGCGAACATACGCAGACGGCGTCGTGAAGAAGTCGGGAACGCCCGTGCGGACGTATTCAAGATGATGATCGCCGCGAAAGCACCGGAATGATGGGGGAGAAGGGGCAGCCTTGGACATTCTGATTCACTACATTCTTCCTTTCCTCGGGATGCTGATCGCGCTGATCGTGATCCACGAGGCTGGCCACTACTTTACTGCCAAGCTATTCGGGATCAAGGTGCTGGAGGCGGGTCTCGGATATCCGCCGCGCGCTATCGGGCGCGAGTGGCGCGGGACGATTTACTCTATCAACTGGTTGCCGCTCGGTGGTTTCGTGCGACTACTCGGCGAAGAAGACCCGACTGACCCGCAGAGTCTCGCGGCGCAGGCGGCGTGGAAGCGGATCATAGTTCTCGGTTCCGGCGCGTTCATGAACTTCGTGCTGGTGATTGTGCTATTTACGCTCGTCTTCTTGCTGCCACGCACCGTACCAAAGGGGCCGGCCGTGATCGATGTCGTCGAGGTGAATTCGCCCGCATCCGTGGCGCAACTCTATGACGGCGAAAAGCTGCTGGACGAGCGCGGGCTACACCAGGGCGACGTTATCCTCAAGGTCGACGGCCACAACATCGAGAACACGCAGGACGCCGGCCGCTACATTCGCATCGACCAGGGCAAGCTGCTGACGTTTGATATTCAGCGTAACGACACGGGTGGCGGCACGCTGCTGCTGCAGGCGAAGGTGCAATCGCGCTGGGACCCGCCTGACGGGCAAGGGCCTACTGGCATCCAGATCAAGGACCGGGTGACCGGCTCGGCGATCTGTCAGGGCACGTCGCCGCCGGACCAGTGCTACAACCGCGAGCATTTCGGGCTGTTTACCTCGATACACAAGGGCTGGACGTCGACGATTGAGTCGTTGCAGCTGGCGCGGAACCAGGTGATCGCGATGTTCAAGGGCGGCAGCGGACCATCGCTCGCTGGGCCGGTTGGTATCGCGCAGGCGACGGGTGAAGTCGTCAAGGAAGACGGCTGGGTGACGCTGCTGCAACTCGCAGCGCTTTTGTCGCTGAACCTGGGTATCATCAACATCCTGCCGTTGCCGATGTTGGATGGCGGGCGCATCTTCTTCGTGCTGATCGAGATCGCACGACGGGGGAAGCGGATCGCTCCGGAGAAAGAGGCGATCGTGCACCTCGTGGGCTTGGCCCTTATCATAACTATGGCCGTGGTCGTGACGTACGTGGACGTGGCGCGGCTAATAAGCGGAAAGAGTTTGTTTTCGTGATGGATGAACCGTTCGCGCTGGCACCCCGGCGCAAGACGCGACCAGTACAGGTTGGCGACGTGCAGGTTGGCGGCGACGCAAAAGTCGTCGTGCAGACGATGACCAACACCGACACGGCCGACGCCAAGGCGACGGTTGAGCAGATCGCACGGCTGGCGGATGAGGGCGCGGAGATCGTGCGCATCGCTGTGCCGGACAAGCGGGCGGCTGCGGCCGTGCCGGAGATCGTCGCGAAGACGCCGGTGCCGCTGATCGCGGACATTCACTTCGATCACAGGCTTGCGCTGGAGGCCATCAAGGGTGGCATCCACGGTCTGCGTTTGAACCCGGGCAATATTCGCGACGAGGAGAAAGTGCGCGAGGTGGTGCGGGAGGCCCAGCCGCGTGGCATCTCGATTCGCATTGGCGTAAACGAAGGTTCGCTGCCACCGATTCCGGCATTGGAAGACGGGCAGCTGCCACCGAGCAAGGTTAGCCGAATGGTTGACGCTGCGCTCTGGGAAATCGGCGTGCTCACGGAGATGGGCTTCGAGGATATCAAGCTTTCGATGAAGGCGTTCGACGTGCCGACTATGGTAAGCGCTTATCGCGCGATTGCGCCGAAGATTCCGTACCCGCTTCACCTCGGTGTGACGGAAGCGGGGACGCCGGGCTCGGGCTCCGTGCGAAGCGCCGTCGGTATCGGCGTGCTGCTGGCGGAAGGCATCGGGGACACGATCCGCGTCTCGCTCGCGGCCGATCCTGTGGAAGAGCTGCCCGTGTGCTGGGACATCCTGAAGTCGCTAAACTTGCGCGAGCGCGGCGCGACGATCGTCGCGTGCCCGACGTGTGGGCGCATCGAAGTCGATCTGATTCCGCTCGCGAACAAGGTGGAGGAGACGTTCAAGCTGATTGGTAAACCGATCACCGTTGCCGTGATGGGTTGCGTTGTGAACGGCCCCGGCGAATCGCGTGATGCTGACATAGGACTCGCTGCTGGCAAGGGTCGCGGGGCGATCTTTCGCAAGGGCGAAGTCGTCCGCGTTGTGCAGGAAGAGCAGTTCATGACGGCGCTTCTCGAAGAAGGGGCGAAGGTCATCTACGAGAAATTCGGTGAGACGATCGACATCTCGGTGCTCGACCTGGAGTTGCCCGCGAGCAAGAAGAAGCCGGTGGATGAGCTGATCTCGCTCACGCCGGTGTCTGCTGGGCCGACGCTACCGGGCCGCGCCGCGCGCCGCGGCTAGTCGCTCTCCGCCCTCTGTAGCTGTTCTAACGGACTGCTGTAAACGCGCATCGATATGTAGAACAGTGCTGTGACCGCAAGGCAGCCAGCGATGATACAGAGTGCCACGATGGTTGGTGTTTGCCCAAGCGCGTCAACCGAGTCCGAATCGGCGTTTATCAGTACCTCCCAGAAAAGGAAGGCGCTGACAATGGCAAGCGGGAACCAGAGGAGCTTATTCCACTGCCAGAGGTGATGCCCGTCCATGAAGCGAATCGGGATCAGTTGGAAGAATAGCGACTGCAGTCCGGAAACGAAGACGCCAATGGCGATGCCCTCGGGAAGAGCGGCCCAGGCGCTGTTGTGGTCCTGGGCCAGGTCACGGAGCGGGCTCGACAGTAACCACGCCCCGATGCAAAAGACGAGAAGGAATATCGATGGGTAGAGCACTTCCTTTGCTTCCTGGTCATGTTGAAGGCGCGTGGGGCCGGTCAGCGTATGTGCGGCCACGAATCCGTACATCAATCCGGGGACGAAGCCAACGAAGCGCGAAAGGGCGACGCAGATGATGGCGACTACGACGCCGATTGGGAACACCTTGATCGCGGCCGGGACTCCGTAGCGCCGGCTTAGCAGCAACTGCACGCCGTCGTAGGCGTAGACAACGAGTATGAACGCGACGAGGTAGCTGAAGAACAGAACCAACGTTTCCTGGTTGAACCCGAACTGCGGGTCGGCGATGCCGTAGATGAAGGCGGCGGCGGCCAGCGCCAGGAACGGCCCGGCTGTGGCGTTGAGCGTGTTGCCGGAGCCAAAGACCTTGTCGAGCAAGCCCGTTTCCATTCTCAGCGCGGACTTGAACGGGGCCGTGATCTTCCCCACCAAGTAGGTGACGTCGGCGTTGTTCTCTTCCATCGTCGTGTTCACGATTGTGGCTGAGAGGATGAGGACGATCAGCGTGATGATCGCAAGGAGCAGGTTTGTGGAAACGACGGCCGGATCGATGGTGATGTCCGTGAGCGTCTTCACATTGCGGATCGCCTGAGGGCGGTTCGCCGTGTTACCGCTGGTGAGCAGCGGCACCACCGTTGGTTGAGCGCTGGGTTCCGTCGATTCCGCCAGGACGGCTGGAGACGGCGAGGGGGTTGCTCCCGGAGTGATTGGCGCCGTGGGTGATGGCGTGGCTGTCGGTGAGGGCGTTGGGCTGGCTGTTGGGACTACCGGCGGTATGACTTTGCGCGTTGGCGAGGGCGAAGCCGTAGGCGAAGAGGCTGGCGTTGGAGACGGAGATGAGGTCGGCCTCGGAGACGGCGATAGCGTTGGCGCGACGGTTGGGAGGGGAGTGGCCGTGCGGTGGACGACTGTCGGCGCCGGCGTATTGGTCTGGCGAGGCGTCCTGGTGACTGGGACGACGGTGGGCGTTGGTGTTGGCGTGGCGGTCGGAGTGGGCGTCGGCGTACCGTGGTCGATGACCGACGGATAAGGCGTTTCAGTGGGGGTTATCTGTTCGGTTGGCCTTGGTGTGGGCGTGGAGGTTGGCTCTAGCGTCGGAGTTGGTGTGACGGTTGGAGTTGCCGTTTCGTTGGGGGTGCCCGTTTCCCGCGGCGAAGTAGTGGGCGTTGGACTGGGAGTGGGAGTCGGAGTTGGTGTTGGGGTAGGCGTGGGGGTAGGAGTGGGAGTAGGAGTAGGAGTAGGAGTAGGAGTTGGGGTGGGCGTGGGCGTGGGCGTTGGTGTAACAGCAGTGCAGGTTACCGTCCCGGATACGAGAAGACCATCGGGGCCGCCCGTGTTGTCGGTGTACGCGATGAGCGTGTGGGTGCCAGGCGACGGATCGTTCAGTGTGTACGTGGCCGGGTGCAGCGTTCCGAAGTAACTGCTAACCGTGCCGGTGAGCGTCATGCCCGGGATCTCGGAGCCGCCGTCGAGGTAGAAGTGGCTCTCGTTGTCGACCGCGAACTGCACATCCAGAGCGAGGCTGGCGATGTTTGGGGGGACCGAGAAGCTGATGGTGTAGACGTAGTCGCCCACGGGTTCAGATGTGTCGCCGTTGGCGATGTCCGCGTGGATCCAGTTGCTGCCGTCCGGCGGAGTTACCCAGGTGGCTTGCTTCTGGACGCCGTAGCCGTCGCCGTAGATAGGCGCGGAGGAGATCGACCAGAAGGGCTCATTCTGCCCGATTCCGTTCTGCCCTGTGCTGATATCGAGGCCGGAAGAGGAGCACGGCGGGATTGGCTTCGGGGTGGCCGGTACAGGCGTTGGTGTTGGGGTGGGCGT
>JBDTOK010000102.1:0-10021 GCA_039933275.1 Chloroflexota bacterium
CAACGCCGAGCCCGACACCGACGCCGTCGCCTACACCAAGCCCGACGCCATCGCCGACGCCGACTCCCACACCGACGCCGACGCCGACTCCTACGCCGACGCCCACGGTGACCCCGAGCCCGACGCCAACTCCTACACCGAGTCCGACGCCTTCGCCGACGCCAACGCCGAGCCCGACACCAACGCCATCGCCGAGCCCAACGCCAACCTCGGATCCAACGCCAACGCCAACGCCTTCGCCGACGCCGGGGACGCACCTGTTCACGGTGCACAAGGACTTCGTGCCGAATGCAGCCTCAGCGGTCCAGGTCACGCTTGTTTGCGCGAGCAGCACGGTCAGCCCCGGCGGTGCGCAGTCTGTGACGGAGGCCTCGCCGTTCACTTGGACGGTGACGACGTTCTTCGCCAGCCCGACTTGTACGGCCACGGAGTTCCCGATCCCGGCCGGTTACACCTCCAGCGGAACGTGCTCGGCACCGCTTCTTATCGCGCAGTGCACAATTGTGAACACGGCTAACACCACGCCGACGCCCGTTGGCGGCACTCCCACCCCGATCGGAGGGTCCCAGACGCCCGCTCCGACGCCAAGCGGGCCGGCAGTTGGAGGATTCGTCGAAATAATCGGCGGTAATACTGGTCAAGGTGACAATAATTCGGTTATCATCGCCCTCGGCGCTCTGCTGATCGTGGCCCTTGCGGCTGGATTCGCGGGTTACCGGAGGGCCAACAAGAATAGGTAATTGGGGGGAGAGTCATGCGGCGACTCGCTAGTACACGGAAGACTTTGCTATTTGCGCCCATTTTTGTATTGGCGCTACTCGCGGCGGCGGGATTCGCACTTTTCGGGCGCGGCTCCTCAGCTGACGCTTTCACGCTAGGCCCAGCGACTGACATTCCGGACAACGCCGGCCAGACGCTGACGATTTCGAACGAGGCCGTACAGCTCACCTTCATCAGCCAGGACGCCGGCTTTGACAACGAGTTCGGCGAGGTGCTGCCCAACAATCAGATGTTCTTCCTCTGCCATGAAGCGCCGGGCACAGCAATCGATGGCGGCCGCATCCTCGGCCCGACTGAGCTGCGCTTCTACTTGACGACGCCCGACCAGAGCTTCGGCGCGGCTGGCCCGGAGACTTTCTTCACCGGCCCCGCCACGAACAACCCCGACAACTTTGCGCACGCTCGCATGACGCAGATCGCCACGAACACGATCCGCCTTGAGTGGGAGGACCTGGTTAACGGCGGCGACAAGGACTACAACGACTGCGTGATCGACATCGTCATCACGCCGCTGGCTACGCTGACTGTCCAGAAGAACGTAGTGCCGCCGGATGCGTCGACGTGGAACTTCGACATCAATGGCCCGGACGCCCTGAGCGATCGCACGATCACCGCGCTCCCGAACGGCGGATCCGACACAGAGTCGCTCCTGTCCCCGGGCGCCTACATAGTCACCGAAACCGCTGACCCCGGTTACACCACGTCCGTGAACTGCGGCGCGGCGGGTTCCAGCGCGACCAACGTCATCAACCTGAACCTCGCGGGCGGCGATAACGTCACCTGCGTCTACACGAATACGTTCATCACACCGACGCCGAGCCCGACTCCATCGCCGAGCCCGACGCCCACACCGACGCCGTCGCCTACCCCGACGCCTACCCCGACACCTTCGCCGACGCCAACTCCGTCGCCGTCACCGACGCCTTCGCCGAGCCCAACGCCGGCGCCAGGCTCGATCACAGTGCACAAGACGACGATGCCGTCCGGCGACCCGCAGTCGTTCACCGTCAACCTGACCGGCCCGGTTAACGCCAGCGGCTCCGTCACGGACGCGACAGACTTCGTGTTCACTAACCTGCCGCCAGGCAGCTACACCCTTATGGAAGTGGTGCCGGCCGGCTGGATGCAGAGCGCTTTCTCCTGTGCCGACAGCGGCAACAGCATGACGTTCTCGATCAATCCTGGCGACACGAAGGACTGCACCTTCACGAACGTGAAGGTGAGCACAGTCATCGTCCAGAAGACGACGAACCCGTCCGGCTCTGCTCAGACGTTCCCGGTCACTCTCAGCGGCCCAACGCCTGGCGCAGGCTCGATCAGCGACAGCACAGACGCCACGTTCACACCACTGATGATGGGCGAATACGTGGTGACAGAGACTATCCCCTCGGGCTGGCAGTTCGATAGCGTAGACTGCGGCGGAGCTGAGACCGACACAGGGATGGGCACGGCTACGATCACCGTCCCGCCAGGAGAAACCGTCACCTGTCTCTTCACCAACGAAACAGTCGCGGGGTTCACCGTCGCCAAGGACTTCCAGCCGGACAGCCCGGGCGACGCCGTAACCGTTACAGTTAACTGCACTTCCGGCACGGCAAGCGATCCTGATGACGTCAGCGAAGACAACCCTCTCGAGTTCCAGGTGACCGGCTTCTCCGGCGATCCGACGTGCACAGCGACCGAGACGAACGTACCGGCAGGCTACCAGACGTCGAGCTGCTCAGCGCCGCTGAGTGCGGGCGGCTGCACGATCGTCAACGTAGCGTTCACGCCGACGCCGAGCCCAACGCCAAGCCCGACGCCGACTCCATCGCCAACACCGACTCCAACGCCTTCGCCGACGCCAAGTCCGTCGCCGACACCAACGAACACGCCAAGCCCGACGCCAACGCCGACTGCCCCACCAACAGCTTCGCCGACGCCGACGGGCACGGTGGGAGGAGTCACCCAGACGCCCTTCCCAACGTTCACGCCTGGCCCGACGGGTACGGGCGCCGTTGGTGGCTTCGTAGACGTGGTGACGACTAGCGGCTCCGGTGGCAGCAGCAATTCGATGATGCTGGTCCTTGGGGCGCTGATGCTGGTAGCCCTGGCTGCCGCCGCGGCGATCGGCTTCCGCCGAGCATCGGCTCGCTAGCACCGGCAACGTTCGCGAATAAGTGCACGCCGCTCCGCCTGAGCAGGGCGGAGCGACCGTGAGCCTTTACCACTTGTCGTCGTTATGTTTGGCAATTGGCGCTTGAGTTGCGCTATCATTGCCGCTGTCCATGACTACCGGCCTACCGCGTTCCTTGCGGACCTACCTCTTCGGGCTTGTCGCCATCGCGGCTGTCAGCGCAGCCGGCCTGGTGCTTATGCTGGGCTCCGCGAAGGCAGCCTCGCCTGACAGAGACGGCGATGGCGTTCTGGACGACACCGACATTTGTCCCGGTTGGTACGACCCGCAGCAGGCTTACCCGCCCTGGTCGATCCCGCAGGGCGACTCTGATTGCGATGGGTTCGCCGATACAACGACGGGCCTGAGTCGCGCCTCAGAGATGATGCTGGGTACGGACCCGGAGAAGCACTGCGCCGACACACCCGCAGCGAACGACGAGGACGGCCCCGACGCCTGGCCGATGGACTTCAACGACGACCAGAAGGTGAGCGTCCAGGACATCCTGGCTTACCGAGACTCATTCGGGGCCAGGACCGGGGATTCGGGCTACGATGCTCGCGACGACCTGAACGGCGATGGCCTCATCAGCAGTTCGGACGTTCTTCGCTTTGGCATGTTCTTTGGGAAAGACTGCACTGCGCCGATCGTGACGACGCCAACGCCGTCCCCAACGCTCGCGCCAACTCCGACACCGCCGTGTCCGGCCGCGCCAGGGCCGACGACGGGCACATCGTTGGGCACCCCAGTGGCGAACGGCTACACGATGAACCGGCTGCCGGCTGACGCGGGAGTCGATGAGCTAACGAACGTTGCGGTAGTGCCGGGCGATCCGGGACGCGCGATCATCACGACCGAGGCGGGCAACATCTGGTTCGTCTGCTTGTTCAGCAACAAGCCTCGCGAGCAAGTCGGCGACTTTACGAGCTTTGTGCGTGATCAGAATGCTGGCCACTCCAGCGACGAAGGTCTCGTTGGTTTCGCCTACGATCCGTTCGATCCGTCGCTCGTCTACATCGATTACAGCATTCCCCAGGTTGGCGGCAGCTACCTGGGGGCTACGCCCAACACCACTACCATCCGCTCACGCATCTCGCGGTTCCACATCGACAACGGGCAGATCGACGTCTCCAGCGAAAAGGTAATCATCGACATCTACCAGCCGTGGGAGTGGCACAACGCGGACGGCCTTGTGTTTGGTCCGGACGGCTACCTTTACATCGGCTCCGGTGACGGCGGCGGTGACCACAACGTCGCGCAGAGCACGTCCAACTTCTGGGGCAAGATCCTACGCATCGACGTGCACAACGGCGACCCGTACTCGATCCCGGCGGACAACCCGTTCGGGAACGAGACGTGGGCGTACGGTCTGCGCAACCCCTGGCGCTTCACCTTCGACGGCGACCAGATGTGGCTCTCCGACGTAGGCGAATCGAAGTACGAAGAGGTGAACAAGGGCGTCGCCGGGGCGAACTACGGCTGGCCGCAAATGGAAGGGCCTTCCTGCTTCCAGCCGGGCGGCAGCGGCACGCCCACTCCGACGCCGGTGCCATGCAACCCGGCAGGCATGGCCACGCCGCGCGCCTATTACACCCACGACTTCAGCACCGGCGGCTGCGCAATCATCGGCGGTTCCGTGTACCGAGGTTCGCTGATGCCGGAGCTGGACGGTTACTACATCTACGCGGACTTCTGCACCGGGCGCATCTGGGGCGTCGACACGGCAAGCGACACCAGCGCGCCGATCATGCTGGCCGACACCGCGCTGAACATCGACTCCTGGGGTGTGACTGAGAGTGGCGAACTGATCGCCATCCACCACAGCTCGGGCAATCAGTTCGGCGGAGTGTACGAGCTGGGCCGCGTCCAGTAAGCGCTGGCTAAGAAGCGCCGAGCGCGCGCGGCAGGCCGCCTTCGAAGGCGCCACGCAGCTCATCGACCGTCGCATCGATTGGGCCGAGCTTTAGTCGCTGGTCCGCCGTCACCACTCCGATGCGTTCCAGCTGCAGGCCGTTGTTGTTTGCGATTCCGGCCAGCGCCTGCACGTTGTCCGCGGGCACCGTGACGATGATTCGCGACTGAGCTTCGCCGAAGAGGGCGGGGGCGAGCTTCGCACCGAGCATTGCGTTTGAGCCGTCGAGGCCCTTGTTGCCGGCGATGCACATCTCCGCCAGCGCGACGGCGAGGCCGCCGTCGGAGCAGTCGTGCGCTGCGTTGATGACGTCCTGCCGGATACCAGCGAGAATCGCCAGATGCAGACGGGCCTCTCGCTGCAGGTCGATGTCCAGCTTGCCGCCGACCAGGCCGTGCTCCAGCTTCAGGTACTCGCTGCCGCCGAGGGCGTCCACCGATTGCTCCAGGTGTGCGCCGACGACGAACACCTCGTCGCCTTCATTCGCGAACGCCATGTCGCAGCGTTTGGTGACGTCTTCGAGAATACCGAGCATGCCGATGACGGGCGTCGGGTAGACGGGGCGGCCGCCGCTCTCGTTGTAGAGAGAGACGTTGCCGGAGATGACGGGCGTGCCCAACGCATCGCAGGCGTCCGCGATGCCGTGGATCACAGCCTCCATCTGGAAGTAGACATTGGGTTTCTCCGGGTTGCCGAAATTCAGGCAGTCGGTCACGGCCACCGGGTGCGCGCCGACGCAGACCACGTTGCGCGCCGCTTCCGCCACCGCGATCGCGCCGCCACGGTATGGGTCGACGTAGCAGTAGCGGCCGTTGCCGTCGGTGGAAAGGGCGATACCGCGGCCCGTGCCCTTGATGCGGAGGACGGCAGCGTCGCCGCCTGCCTGAACGACGGTGTTAGCCTGCACGCTCTGGTCGTACTGCTGGTAGATCCAGCGCTTGCTTGCGATGTTGGGCGAGGCGAGAAGCCGCAACAGCACGCCGTTCCCGTCTTCGATTTCGGGGAGCGTGGTCAGGTCCATTCGCTCCATCTCGAACAGTGCGGGGTCTGGCTCACCCTGGCGCGTGTATTCCGGTGCGTCGACGAGAACGTCGACTGGCATCGTGCCCACTTCGACGTCGCCGTCGAAGATACGGACGGTGTTGTCGTCGGTCACCGTGCCGATGATCGCCCAGGGCACTTCCCAGCGCTCGAACAGGCGGCCCACCTCGCCCTCGAAGCCAGCGCGGACGATGATCAGCATTCGCTCCTGCGATTCGGAGAGCAGCACTTCGTACGGGGTCATCGCTTCTTCGCGGCGCGGCACCTTCGCAACGTCGATGATGATCCCGCTCTCGCCGCGGTTCGCGGACTCGACGGCGGATGACGTGAGGCCGGCCGCGCCGAGGTCCTGCACGCCGGTGATCCATTCGCGGTGGTTCCAGATCAGATCAAGGCAGGCTTCGAGCAGCATCTTCTCGAGGAATGGGTTGCCCACCTGCACGGCGGGGCGCATCTCCTCGAAACGGGCGGTCGGGTCAGTACGTGAGGCGAGGCCGGACGCGCCGTGGATGCCGTCGCGGCCGGTGTCAGCGCCGACGAGCATGAGGGTGTTCCCGACGCCCTCCGCCTTCGCGTTGATCAGCTGATCGACTCGCGCGATGCCGACGCACATTGCGTTGACCAGCGGGTTGGAGGCATAGGCGTCTTCGAAGTACACCTCGCCGCCGACGGTTGGGATGCCGAGGCAGTTGCCATAGCCGCCGATGCCGGCGACTACGCCCTCGAAGAGGTACTTGTTCTGGGGATCGTCGAGCGTCCCGAAGCGCAGCGAGTCCAGCAGGGCGATCGGCCGCGCGCCCATCGCGAAGATGTCGCGCACAATGCCGCCGACCCCTGTCGCGGCGCCCTGGTACGGCTCGACGGCGGAAGGGTGGTTGTGGGACTCGACCTTGAAGACCACGCACATGTCATCGCCGATATCGACGGCGCCGGCATTCTCCGCGCCCCGGCGGGTCAGGACGTAGGCGCCCTCAGCGGGGAGCAGGCGCAGGAGCGGCTTGGAGTTCTTGTAGCCGCAGTGCTCGCTCCAGAGCGCGCCAAACATGCCCAGCTCCACCTCGTTGGGCTCGCGGCCCATCTTCTGGACGATGAGGTCGTACTCAGCGCGGGAGAGGGCAATCGTGTCGAGGGCGGACTGGTCGATGGCCACGTCCCCAGCATATCTAAAGCGTGGCACAGGGGACAGAGATACAGATTGCATTGCCGTGCGCGGCATATGCGGCGAGCCGACACGGGAACCAATTCGCGGGCCAACCCGTCTGAGAAGTACTGGCGAATATGCCAAGGAGGCCCAGATGCGAATCTTCATCGCGACGATGGCAGCTTTTCTCGCAGCAGTCGGGGTTGTGGCGGCTCCGGGGGTGGCCAACGCCTGCGCCGGGCTGATCGGCTCCAACGGCAGCGTCCAGCTGGGCACGACGACGACGTTGGCCGGCTACGACGACGGCCAGGAGCAGTACGTGACGTCGTTCGAGTTCCAGGGTGGCGGCGGCCAATTCGGCGCGCTGATCCCCCTGCCGGGCATCCCCAGCAACATCGAGCGTGGCGGCGATTGGACGCTCCAGCGCCTGGAGCGCGAGACGACACCGGTTAGGTTCGAAGCTGCGTCGTTCGATACTGCCCTGGCTGGTTCACCCAGAGCGGAAGTCATTCAGGAAGTGACGATCGATGCGCTGGACCTGACCGTGCTCAAGGGCGGCGGCGCAGACGTCGCGGCGTGGGCACAGGAGCACAACTTCAGCCTCTCCGCCGACGCGCCCGAAGTACTCGACTTCTATGCGCAGCGCAGCCCGATCTTCATGGCCGCAGTGTTTGACGGCGATGCGGCCGCAGCGCGCGGCCAGCAGCTGGGTGACGGTACGCCCGTCCACCTGACGATTCCGACGGACAACCCGTGGGTGCCCCTGCGCATCCTCGGTCTGGGCAAGCTGCCTTCGGACATCGTGACGGCCGACGTCTTCTTGTTGACGGACCAGAAGCCCGCGCTACTTCCGCTCGGAAAGCCGGGCCTCGACGTTTCGTACAACCAGACCGCTTCGAACGAGCTGCTTACGGATCTGCGCACTGACAAGGGCGGGAGCTGGGTGCCGGAAGAGGCGTGGCTGACGAAGCTGCAGATCAACAGCACAGTCTCTGACCTGAACTACGACCTGGCGGTCGACACAAGCAGCGCAAAGAGCCCATCGCGAGTCGCCGCTGGTCTTGAGCTGGTGAGCGCGGTGACGCCGAGCACGCCTACCGGCGGCTCGACGCTGGCGTGGTACTGGGCGGCGGCGCTAGGCGCGGCGATCGGAGCTGTGGTGCTTGGTGGCTGGCGGCCGTGGGGAGGGCGACGGTAATGAACCGGCGGCATCTTCTCGCGCTGGCAGGGCTCGCGGCGGTCGTACTGATCGCCGCGGGCTGGAGCGGCGGCGCCTCGGCGAACGAGGCGACGATCGGCATCCACTTCTCGCACTACACGCCGAGCGACCTGACGGCTAAGGTGGGCGAGCCGATCACGATCACACTGCGCAATGATGACCCGATCGCGCACGAGTGGATCGTCGGCACGCCGCAACTGCACGAGATCCATCGCACGGCGCCGCCGGAGTTCCACAACCAGTTCCCGACGGAGGTGACGATCCCGGCGCTGACGACACGCGTGACGACTGTGCAGTTCGACGCGCCGGGAGACTACCAGTACATCTGCCACCTGCCCGGCCACGAGGCGTACGGGATGGTCGGCACGCTGCACGTGGTAGCGGACTAGCGGGGCAGACGCTCCCCGACGCTAGGTAGCGGTGGCGGGGCGGCGTGGGGCTCGGTCTGGTACCAGTAGGCTGTGCTTGAGTAGTCGTTCGACAGGTTGTTCGCGTGGCCGTGCTCGATGGTGACGCGGATGCTCTCGCGGAAGTGGACGGGGTCTTCGATGTGGTAGCGGTAAACGGACTGCTTGCCCTTGTACAGCCAGTCCGCGCCGCCGGTGGAGCCGAGAGGCTGGCCATGGTACGGGGTGCAGAACTCGGTTAGCGGGCTCCAGGCGGTGTTGAAGTAATCCTCCGTGCCGGTGCCGCTCAGCGTGGGCAGAACGTCGCCGTCGATGAAGATCATGTCGTCGCCTTCGCCGTACCAGTCGTTCTTCAGGCGCTCACGGCAATCGATGTTCAGGTTGCAGCCGACGTAGTGTCCGCGTCCCTTCGCGTCGAGGATTACGTAATTGCCAGCGCCGTCGAGGTTTGGCGTCGTCCACACTTCCCGGCGGTATTCCGGGTCGTTCTCAAACAGGCGGGCCTCGTCGCCCCAACCGTCTGTTGGGTACTGCTGGCGGTAATGGGCGTGGAAGAGCGCGGCGTTTTCCAGCGGCTGGCCGTACGTCTCGTAGTCGACGTAGAAGTACGCGATCAGGCGGCGCCCGCCTTCGTTCGTCAGCTCGATGCGCGCGTTTTTGCTGAACGGCATCGGGAAGTAGCAGTTGAAGCCGCGGCCATCGCGCGGGCTCATCGCCAGCGGCAGCGACCAGTACTCCTTGATGATGCCGTGTCCGATGCCGAAGAAGTCGCCGGTGGGCGCTTCCACGCACGGCGTCTCGGCCCCATCCCAGAACATGCGGAGGACACTGCGCCGGGCGTACGACTCCTCGCGCGAGGCGAGCGTCATCCAGATGTGGCGGACGGCGCCCGGGCCGGAGACTTGCGCGAGCGTCCGCGTCTCTCCCGGTTGGAGCAGCCAGTAGTCAGCGTTGCCACCGGTTGTGTCGTACGAAGACGCACGGCCGCGGCGGGCGTCGCGGAGGAACGGCAGGCCGGACAGCGACGATGAGCCCAGCATCAGCGGCGGCTAGAGGAATTCGTAGTCGTCTGGGTTGGGCTTGCGGGTCTCCTGCCAGTACTCGATCAGGTTGAACGGCCAGTTCTGCGTGACGCGGCCCTTCTCGTTCTTGTACCAGCTATTGACCGGCGAGACTCCCCACGTGCGCTGCAGGTTCGCCGCGTCTATGCGCTCGTTGTAGGCGTCGTGGACGGAGCGCTTCACGTCCAGCGCAGGGCGGCCCTCTTCTTGCAGCAGGCGCAGGCAACCCATCACGTACTGCACCTCGCACTCGGAGAAGTAGATGATGCTGCCGTTGACGACGATGTTGGTGTTGGGGCCGTAGA
>JBDTOK010000103.1:0-9972 GCA_039933275.1 Chloroflexota bacterium
GGCGCCGGCGCCGCGCCCGAGGGTCGGCACTGGGTCGTCGCTAAGTGGCGCGCCGAGACCGCCGTCAAAGAGAGCGGCCTCGCTTACACGATCCTTCGTCCCTCCTGGGTGTACGGCCCCGAAGACCGCTCGCTGAACCGCTTTCTCAAGATGTCGCGCTTCCTGCCGTTCGTTCCGCTGATCGGGATGGCCGGCAGCCAGCAAATGCAGCCTGTCTTCATCGATGATGTTGGCAGCGCCGTCGCCGAGTCTCTGGACAACCCGGCGGCCAACAACCAGCTTTTCGATGTCGGCGGCCCGCAGGTGATGTCGATGTCGGACGTTGTACGAGCCGCGCTGCGTGCCTCCGGCCGCAGGCGCCTGCTTCTGCCTACGCCAACGCCGATCATGAAGTTGGTCGCATCGATTATCCAGTTCGCGCCTGGCAAGCCACTGACGCCAAACGCCGTCGACTTCATCGCCCACGATGCGCTCGCCGATCCAACCGCGATCCAGAACAAGCTCGGCCTGCGTATGACGCGGCTGGACGAAGCGCTGGCGACGTATCTCGGGAAGAAGCCGTAGTGCACATACTGGAGCGCACGACGCTGATCAAGGCGCCGCGCACGGACGTCTTCGCTTTCTTCGAAGACCCCAACAACCTCAAGCGCATCACTCCCGGCTGGATGAACCTGACGATCGACTGCATCGATGACCTGCCGGTGCGATCGGACTTTCGCATCGAGTACCACATCAAGTGGCTGAGCGTCGTCCGCATGAACTGGGTGACGCTGATCAAGGACTACGAGCCGCCGCGCTTCTTCGCTGACGAGCAAGTGAAAGGCCCGTACAAGTACTGGCGCCACGTCCACGCCTTTGAAGAGGTGGAGGGCGGGACGCAGATGCGGGACCGCGTCCAATACGAACTGCCGTTTGGTCCGCTCGGCACGATCACGCACAAGCTGCTGGTCCAGCGCCAGATCAAAAGCATCTTCGACCACCGCAATCGCCAGATCCGCAAGATCTTCGCGATACAAGCGCGATCGCTGCCGGCCTGAGGCCCCCGTATACTCTGAGCGCTGTGGCAAAGGAGGATCGCGATGGCAGAATTCGTATCGAACGGGCTCAAGATTCACTTCACCGATGAAGGCGCGGGCCCGCCGATCCTCCTCATCCACGGCTTCGCGAGCAGTTTGGACGGCAACTGGAAGCTGACCGGCGTTATCGACGCGCTCGTCAAGGACGGGCGCCGGGTCATCGCTATCGACAACCGCGGCCACGGAAAGAGTGACAAGCCCCTCGATCCGACGGTTTACGGCATCGACATGATGGCCGCCGACTCGATCGCGCTGCTTGACCACCTTGGCATCGAGCAAGCCGACGTCATGGGCTACTCGATGGGCGGCTACATCACAACGAATCTGATCACTGAGCACCCGAAGCGCTTCAAGACTGCGATCATCGGCGGCGCTGGCGAGCGCGTGATAACGGCCGAGTTCGACGAAGTCTCCACTCAGATCGCAGACGCGCTGGACTCGGACAGCGGGGCGAGCGACCACCCGGTGGCGAAGATGTTTCGCATCTTCGCCCAGTCCACCGGTGGCAACCTGAAGGCGCTCGCCGCCGTCATGCGCTCCAGTCGCCCGCGCGTCGACCGGGCGAAGCTGGCGGATGTCCGCATCCCGGTGTTCGTCATCGCAGGCGCGTCCGATCCGCTGGTGGGCGACCCGGCCAAGTTCGCCGCGGCGATTCCGGGCGCTGAAGTGGCCGTCTTGCCCGGCGATCACATCTCCGTGTTCGGCGGCCACGCCTATCGCGACGCCGTCGTAGCCTTCCTGCGCAAGCGTTCGCCAGTGGGTGTCGCCTAGCGGTGAAGGGCGCGGTTCGCTATTCTGGGCCACCGGAGGAACGAAATGACAACCGAAACCACGAAGAGCGATTCGCTGACCGCCGCCCGCCAGCTTTCTGACATCGCTCAGCAGGTCGCGAAGTCTGCGATCGCATCCGCTGCTAAGCTGACCGACGGCGGCAAAAACATCGACGACCACCAGGTGCACGCAGAGCGCATCGCCCAGCTCGCCACGGAGGCGCGCGCCGCCGCCGAGCTCACGGGCTACGCCGAGGCGATGGCGTCCGCCGGCAAGGCAGACGACTTCGCTGAAGAACAGGCCTTCGCCTTCGCCGCCGAGATTTTGCACAAGGCCCACGCCCTGATCGAAGTTGACCCGGAGACGTTTGCGATCGACGCCGCGCTCCACGAAAAACTCGCCGGTCACGACACCCGCAAGCTGATCCGCGAGGGCATGTCGGAAGCGCGCTACCGCGAGATCGGCAAGCGCGTGATCGCAGCACGCGGCGCCTTCAAGGCGGAGATCGACGACGAGATCGCCAACATGACGCGCGAGCACGCCCGCGACTTCGCACGCACAGAGGTCGCGCCGATCGCGCAGGACATGCACCGCGAGGACACGCTTGTGCCAGAGAGCCTGATCGAGAAGATGGCTGGGCTCGGGCTATTCGGCTCCTCGATCCCGGAGGAGTACGGCGGCACGCAGATGGGCTACCTCACGATGTGCGTCCTCACCGAAGAGTTGGCTACCATCTCGCTAGTCGCAGGCTCCCTCATCACCCGCTCCGAGATCCTCACGCGCGCGCTCCTCGAAGGCGGCACCGACGAGCAGCGTTCAACCTGGCTCCCGCGCATCGCTGCCGGCGAGTTGATCGTCGGCGTCGCGGTCACCGAGCCTGACGTTGGTTCAGACGTAGCCTCGCTTACCTGCAAGGCCACGCCCGGCGAGCACGACGGCAAGCGCGGCTACTTCATCGAAGGTCCGAAGGCGTGGTCCACGTTTGCTGGACGCGCGAACGTCCTCGCGCTGCTCGCGCGCACGGGCGACGCTGGCTCCGGCGCGAAAGGTCTGTCGCTGTTCATCGTCCCGAAGGAGCCGTACGGCGGCCACCACTTCGAGCACACGCAGCCAGAGGGGGGCACGATCACCGGAACCGCCAACCCGACGCCCGGCTATCGCGGCATGCACTCCTTCACGCTGGCCATCGACCGGTACTTTGTGCCGGAGGAGAACCTCGTTGGCGGTCCGGATGGGCTCGGGCGCGGGTTCTACCTGCAGATGGGTGGCTTCGCGGCCGGGCGTTTGCAGACCGGCGGACGGGCCACCGGCGTCTCGCAGGCGAGCGTCGAGAAGGCGTGCAACTACGCCAGCGACCGCAAGCAGTTCGGGCGTCCGCTGGCCGACTACCAACTGACGCAGTACAAGATCGGCCGCATGGCGACGCACACAGCCGCCGGCCGCCACCTCACCTACGCCGCGGCCCGCGCGATGGAGGGCGACGAACGCGCCAGCATCGAGGCGGCGATGTGCAAGCTCTTCGCCTCTGACGTAGCGGTCTGGGTGAGCCAGGAAGGCATGCTGATCCACGGCGGCTGGGGTTACTCCGAAGAGGACCCGATCTCGCGCTTCACGGTCGACGCGCTGGTCCTCCCGATCTTCGAAGGCGTGAAGCCGATCCTCGAGCTCAAGGTCATCGCCAGGCAGTTGCTGGCGGGCTAGCCGTGTCGATCGATCGCCGACTGCTCCTCGCTCTTGGCGATCTGGCGTGCTTCGTCGCCTTCGGTGCACTCGGCCTGTCGAGCCACGAGGACGCCGTCACGCTGACGACGATCGCGCGCGCGATTCTTGTGTTCCCAGCGGCGTGGTTTCTGATCGCGCCGTGGTTCGGCGCCTTCTCCGCTGACGCCGTCAACGGCCACGAATCGTTGCGCCGCCTCGCGCTTATCTGGCTGACGGCTGGCGTCGTCGCTCTCTGCGGGCGAGCGCTCATCTTTGACCGCGCGTTGTTAAACGCCTTCTTCCCGATCGCGCTGATCGGCAACGGCATCTTGCTGCTGGCCTGGCGCGCTGTCTATTCGACGCGGCTGGCGCGCCGGACATCTCCCGCTACTGGTTGAAGTCGAGCCTCCAGCCCTTGATCTGCGCAGTGAAGCCATCGGCGTGGTTGTCGCTTACCGTTAGCGTCCAGTCCCCCGCGATGTTTTCGTTGATGAACGGCCCGTTGAAGACCGCGAACGGCTCCTGCGGTGGGAAGGTGCCGTTCAACGGGTGACCGTTCTCACACGCTTCCTCCAGGCTCTCCGTGATGGCGCCTTCGTCGTCGGTGAGATAGACATGCACGTTCGTGTCGATGCCGTTGTGGCATGTGCCAGTGTGACCGGTACCGAGCGTCTCGAACAGCGTGATCTTGGAGCCGGTGTCGACGTGCTCCAGCGTCGCCGTGAGGTCACCAGCCCACAGCGTGTCGATGTCCAGGCACATCGCCATGTTCGCGATCGTTCCCGCGTCGTTTAGCGTCTTCGTGTCGCTTACGCCATTGATGTCGTTGTCCGGAATGTTGATTGGCGCTCCGCTCGTGCAGAACTGCGAGTCGGGGCCGGGAGTGAGCGTGGGTGCTGGAGTCGGCGACGGGGAGGGCGACGGCGAAGGCGTGGGCGTGGGCGTGGTGTTCGGGCAGTCCGCGCCGATCATGATGAGGGCGTCGCCCATCGAGTTGATTGAGTAAATCCAGTTCTGGTTGTCCAGCACCTGCACGGACGTGTCGGTTGGCGCGTGGTAGCCCTGCAGGTGGATGCCCGCGGCGCCTGAGGCCACTGCCTTCAGCGTCACTCGGTAGAGGACGCCGTCGCCCGATTCGGGGTTGTTGCTCACGTCGTATGCTGACGCGCGAGCCAGGCCGGTCGTGTTGTGTCCGGTGTTGGTATAGCTGATGACGTCGCTGACGCCGGTCGCCAGCATCTGGTGGTCGTTGGTCGACATCACCTCGAGTAGCCCCTGTGGGAAGGCGAACACCGTGTCGAAGCCGCCGAGGCCGCCCGCATACGGGTGGTACGCCGGAACGCCCTTCACGACGACGTCGACGTCGAATATCTCTCCGACGTCCACCGACCGGCAGAGGTCAGTCGCTCCAAGATCATTCGGTGAGTTGCCAGCGGTGTTGGTGTCGATCCCCAGGAGCAATAACGGCCCCGGCGTATCGATAGGGCCGATCGGTATCTCCGTCGCGTCGATGAGGTCGCCGTAGTTAGTGCAGCCCGCTCTTGGAGACAAATCGAAATCGGCGATTTTCAGGAGTTCGTTGAGGACGTCTGAAGCGCCAACCGAGCGATTGCAGTCGAAGTCACCCCAGTAGCCGATGTAGTTCAGCGCGGTCGTGTTGGTGAACGTCTGGATCTGCGTCCCAACGTTGAGAGTCGTGCACTGATTTGACGGGGGAGCGATTGGATCGCCCGGTTGGACGATGAACTTGAGCAGCCCGAGGACATCCTGGGCGCCAAAGTCGCCGTCGCAGTTGACGTCGCCCCAGGCAACGTGCGTAACGTCGCTCACGTCCGCCCTGGCGCTCGGGGTGTCGTTTCGCAAGTAAGCGGCCGCACCAAGCGCAATCGCGGCTACGGCGAGCAGGCAGAGAGTGAAGCGTACAGGAAATCGCATGCGGGTGTCGCGAGGATACGCTAGCGTCCGGAGCCGGTCAATCGAACGAGCTTCGTTACGGGATAGGCGTCGGCGTAGGCGTCGGAGTCGGCGACTCTGTTGGTGATGCGGTCGGGCTTGGCGTCGCCGTCGGCAGCAACTCTCCGTTGAAGAGCAAGGCAAAGCCGCGCACCTCACCGATGCGGCCTTGCGCTAGGTCACGCACGTTCAGTGTCCAGTCGCCGGCGATCTGCTCGCCATCGAACGTGCCCACTCCGTCGACCAGCGGCTGATCGGGATAGAACGTGCCGATGATGTCGCCCTGCACAGAGCAGGCATCTTCCATGCTCAACCGGTTCGCATCGAACTCATCCGTCAGCAGCACGTATATTCCGTTCCCGTTGCCGCTGCAGCTTCCCACGTGGTTGCCCAGCCGCACGATCAGGCTTCGGACGGTGCCGGTCTGCTCGTGCTTCAGCGTAACCACCAAATCGCCGGCCCACTGGTGCGCGATATCCAGGCAGACGTTCAGCGACGTAATCGTTTCGAGGCTGATCTCCTCGCGCTGGAGATCGACGCCGTCGGAATCGTCGTCGGGTATCGCCACCGGCGGGCCGACGTTCAGGCACGTGTTGCCCGTACTCGGCCCCGGTGACGGTGACGGCGATGGCGTCGGGGTGTCCGAGGTGGCCGGCGTCGCGGTTGGTGTCGGCGTGGGAGTTGGCGTTTCGTTGCCCGGGCAGGTGCCGCCAACTTCAATCGTCGCCGACTTCACGCTGGTCACGTCGTAGATCGTGTTCGTCGCGTCGGCAGGATGCGGCTTGTCGCCAACTGCGTCCGGATCGGTCAGCAGAATCTCGCTTGTGCCTGCAACCATCGCCTGCACCGTTAGGCGGACCAGGACGCCGTCACCGTATTCGTAGAACTCGCTCGTGTCGTAGACGGCCACGTGGTAGCGCCCGTCCGTGTCGGGGATCGAGTTGCTGTTGTCGACGAGATGTGGCGAGCCCAACCCTTGCACGATGAAGCGCGGGTCTTCGCCAACGATGTGGACGACGGCGGGGTCATAGAACGCGTCCAGGCTGAACGACGACAGCCCGCCGTATGTGAAGTCGCCATGCGTGTCCAGTAGCGGCGTTGGGACGCCCTTGATGACGACGTCGATGTCGAAGACGGCGCCCACCGGCACCTCGATGCAATCTTGCGTTGAACTCACGCTCGTGGCTGCATTGGCGGCCACGTCAGTATCGACTGCCACTTCATCGATGGCGTCAGGGGTCGGCAGCGGATAGATCGGGATTTGCGAGATCGTGGATATAGTGTCGTAAAGCTGGCAGCCCAGCACCCCAAACTTGCTCGTGTTCGACGTCTCTTCGTTGTTGGCGTTGATGTCGCCCAACCAACGTAGGAGGCTGAGCGCATCCAGGCTGTCGACTGTTCGATTGCAGGTGAAGTCGCCCCAGACGCCGCCGTAGACGAGCGCGCTCGGCTGCGTTGCCTTGATCGCATCGCCGATGTGAAGCTTGTCGCTCGCGTCACCGGCGTTGAATTCGCAGTCGTTGGAGGCTTGCGGCAGGCCCAGGACCTTGCGCTCGATCGCCAGCACGTCCAGCACGCCGACGGTGCCGTTGCAGTCCGTGTCACCCCACTTGGCGGTGAACGTCTCGCCGACGCTGGCCGTGGCCGGGGTGCCGCCGCTGTTCAGGCTGAGGGCGAGGCCGACGATGATCCCGGCGAGTGCGATCGCACCCAATCCAAAGACCTCGAACCGGCCAAACCGCTCGCCCATCACTTGCCCCCTATATACGTGAAGCTGCGCCGAACACTAGCACCCGCCGAGGTCTGCGGCTTGATTTGCGTGGCCGAATTTTGTGGACATCCGGCGCGGCTTGCTCAAACGCCCGCCGAGCGCTAAAAATAGGGGCGGAGGGCCTCATGTCAGACGAGCGAAAGACCGGCGTTGGCTTTGACTCGATGCGCGTTGTTATCAACCTCGGCGGGTTGGTCCTGGCGGTCGGGATAATCGTCCTGATCGTCGCGACGATTACGAGCGGCTAGTCCTTCTTCGCGCGCCAGGCCGGCATCGGGTCGTAGACGATGACCTTGCGTGGCCGGATGGTCAGCGAAATCGAGGCTTCGGTATCGTCCCGAGTGGCGTAGGCCGTGCCCATGTTCTCGCCTAGATAGCGAACCGCCAACCGTAGACTGTCCCCCTCCGAGAACTCCGGCCCGATCTCAGCTTCGCCCTGGATCATCACCGCGTAGTACGGCAACGCTCCCTGATCGATCACGAGGCTTACGTTCGCGTTGCGCTCTATGTTCTTGTGTTTCTGCGAACCCTTTCCAACGCTGATCCGGAACGCGCCGTCGTCGTAGAGGTACCAGATCGGCGTGGCGTGCGGCCTCCCGCGCGAGTCAACGGTCCCCAGGATCGCGACGTTTGCCTCGCTCAGAAACTGCTCGCGGAACTCGTCGGTCATCCTTCGTTCTGCTCCCGGCGGAACTTGAGGAGTGCCTCGCGCACGCTGTCGTGTTTGAGCGCGAGGATCGCCGCTGCGAAGAGCGCTGCGTTCTTCGCGCCGTTGATCGCCATGCAGCCCACCGGCACGCCCGGCGGCATCTGCGCAATCGAGAGCAGCGAATCGAGGCCGCTGGCCCCGTGCGTTCCGGACGCGATAGGCACACCAATCACTGGCAAGCGCGTCCACGCTGCCACCACTCCAGGCAGGTGCGCAGCCATACCAGCCGCTGCGATCACCACTTCCAGCCCCGCCTCCTCAGCGCCAACCGCGAACTGCTGCACTTTGGCGGGCGTCCGGTGCGCAGAAAGCGCCACCAGCTCGTACTCAATCCCGAGCTGGTCCAGCATCTGCGTGCACGGCTCCAGTGCCGGCAAGTCAGACTTCGATCCGGTGATGATTCCTACTCGCGGCATACCGTTGTGCATCTTAGCAGGAGCGTCAGTCGACCCGCGCGTTTTGCGACGGCGCTGCGATGTCCTGCCTGTAATACGCCTTGCTGAAGTGGATGCGCTTGATATTGGCGTACACCTTCGCCCGGGCTTCCGTGAGGCTCGATCCGCTGGCGACGATTGTTAGGACGCGCCCACCGGCCGTCACGACGGCGCCGTCTTCGTTCAGAGCAGTGCCTGCATGGAAAACGAGAACATCCTCATCCACGGAGCGCAGCCCGGCGATCTCCAAGCCAGTCGTGTACTCGTCCGGATAACCGCCCGACACCATCACCACGCCGACCGTTGCATCGGTCGACCATTCGATCTCTGCCTCGGAAAGTCGGTTGTTCGCCACGGCCCAGCAGATGTCGAGCAGGTCCGACTTCAGCCGCGGGATCAGCACCTGCGTCTCCGGGTCGCCGAATCGGGCGTTGAACTCGATCACCTTCACGCCGTCCGCCGTCACCATCAGGCCCGGGTAGAGCGCGCCGCGGTACGGCGTGCCTTCCGCCATCATCGCCGCCACCGCAGCCTCCGTGATCTTCTCGTGGATGTATGGCTCCAACGATTCGTCCAGCCACGTCGGTGGGCTGTAGGCGCCCATGCCGCCCGTGTTCGGCCCAACGTCGCCGGTTTGCGCGCGCTTGTAATCGCAGGAGAACGGCATCGGGGCGACCGTCTCGCCATCGGTAAACGCCATGGCCGACACCTCACGTCCGGTCAACCGCTCCTCGATGAGTATCGTCTTGCCGGCGGCGCCGAGCATCTGCTCCTCGCCCATCAAGCGGTCGATGACTTCGAGGGCTTCGTCTTTGGAATCACACACGAACGCGCCCTTGCCCTGGGTGAGCCCGTCGGCCTTCACGACCATCCCACCTACGAGTCGTTCAACGTAGTTGTGCGCATCGATGCGCCGGTCAAAGATTTGGGCGCGCGCCGTAGGAATGCCGTAGCGGACCATCAGGTCCTTCGAGAACGCCTTAGACGACTCGATCCGCGCCGCTGCCTGGCTCGGCCCAAACGCCGCGATGCCCTCGACGGCCAGACGGTCCGCTAGTCCGAGGGACAGCGGATCCTCGGGCCCGATCACCACGAGATCGATACGCAGCTTCTTGGCGGCGGCCATAATGCCGTCGAGATCGTTGGCCTTAACGTCGAGATTGGTGGCGATTCCGGCTGTTCCGGCGTTTCCGGGAGCGACGAACAGATCCGTCAGTTTTCGCGATTGGCGCAATTTCCACGCGAGCGTGTGCTCACGCGCTCCGGAGCCGATGAGCAGGACATTCATAACGACATGCTCACTATATCGCCTGAAACGGCCCACTTACACGGGGCGGTTTAGCCGCAATAAACCATAGCGTAAAGATTGCGCAGTTCAATTAAGACCGATGGGGGATAGGGAAGCCTGCTCCACTGGCGTTAGATGGCGTCAGAGCCGCACCCCTCCCTGCGGTCAACAAGTTCGGCGGTTGTGCCCCCACCCGCCGAACTTCCTTTTAGGGGGCATCTGTGGTGGATGTGGAGGTGCGGGGAGGGGTGCGGCCGATCCGGCTCTAC
>JBDTOK010000104.1:0-9931 GCA_039933275.1 Chloroflexota bacterium
CCACACCGTGATCTACCTCGGCAACCCCGCCGTCGGCGCCCGCGGGCTCTACGCCGCGATCGTCACCCGCCTCGGTGGCGTGCCCCGCTTTCACCGATGCGCGCTCATCCCCCACGCCCAAGACGCCCTCGCCGCCGAAACGATTGGGCCCGTGCGAGAACGAAAGTGCCTGTCCGGTTGCGTGGTCATACTTGAGGAGACCATTGAACAACGGCACATCTTCCCTTTCAGCGAACCGAGCGGAGTAGCTGTAGCGATGTGATCGACCGAGGAGGGACTCATTTACACGCGGAAAGTCTGACGGAACGTCGTCAAGCTGCTCCTCATACACGGTTCCTGTCGCCAGGTTGAAGCGCCCGCGGTGGAGGCGTGCGCGATCGCCCGAGCCTCCATAAACGTCGCCGTTGCGATTGGTTGGCATCTCGGCCGCCTCCAGAACGTTGGTGGAGTTCATGCGGCAGCCGGTAAGCACGACGTCGTCGCCGTCTTCGTAGGCGTTGGTTGTGTGAAAGACGTAGCAGGCCGGTGCATCGAACCAGCGAATCGAGTCCCCGGCGCTGGCAGCACTCAAGAAAGCACAGACACTGCTTACTGAACTTGGGCTCGGCCACCGTCTACGATTCGCTCCTGAAAAGCTGTCAGGAGGTGAGAAGCAGCGCGTCGCGTTTGCACGCGCCCTGGTGAACGATCCAGCCCTGATCCTCGCCGATGAGCCGACCGCCAATCTGGACTCCAGCCACGGTCATGACACGATGCGGTTGCTAAGGGATATCGCAAACGAGAAGGGCCGCAGCGTAGTGATCGTTTCGCACGATCAGCGGATCAAGGACATCGCGGATCGCGTGCTTTGGCTCGAGGATGGGCAATTCAAAACCGCCGTGACAATGGCGACGGATCCTGTTTGCGGAATGACCGTGGAGCAAGGGAAAGCATTGTCATCTTTTGGCCAGGCGGCTCGTCGAACGCGCCCGATCCTCAGGAAAACGCCGCTGCCGCCACAACGGCCGCCGATCCTGCAGTCGCCCAGGAGCCAAGCGACGGGACAGGCGAGGGCATTCACGTCTCTGGCGCATGGACGATCGAAGTCCGCAATCCCGACGGCTCACTAGTTAGCCACAACGAATTCGAGAATTCGCTCACCCTAACGGCGCGTCAGTAATTTCCGGTGTGGTTCCTTACGCTGTACTCTTCTACGCGGGCGCTGGCTCACGGGAAAATGGTCGACGCGGAGGACCTGGCTGCTCAGGCGCTGGCGATCGGCGAAGGGGTCCAGCCGCAGACGGCCATGCAGACGTTTGGCGTCCAGATAGTCTTGATTCGGCGCGAGCAACTTCGCCTGGCCGAGATGGAAACCACGATCAAGATCGCAGTGTCGATGTTCCCTTCGCTCCCGATCTATCGAGCCGCGTTGGCGATCATCCACAAGGAGATTCACCGGGACGGGGAAGCCCGCCGGATACTCGATGAGCTGATGGCGGAGGACTTTATCGGCAAGATGCCGGACGATAGCTTTCGGCTTGCGGCACTCGTGCTCATGGCCGATCTTTCTCACCACCTGGACGACCGAGCGAGCGCCGAAAAGATCTACAATGCGATTGCGCCGTTCAACCACCAGCACATCACCATCTTTCCGGCGATGGGAAGCCTCGGTTCCACGGACATCAGCTTGGGCCGTCTCGCGACAACCCTCGAACGGTGGGATGATGCGGAGCGCCACTTCGACGACGTTCTCCTGGAGAATGCCTCCCTCGACAACCGCATCTGGCTCGGCGAGGGACAATGCGCCTTCGCGCACATGCTGTTGAAGCGAAACGGTCCGGACGACAGCGAACGCGCCTCAAAGCTGCTCATAGCATCGCTGGCTATAGGGCAGGAGATCGGCGCGAAGTCTATGGTCGAAAAGGCTCTGGCGCTGAAGGTCAAGCTGCAGGGCCTGGACTCCTCCAACGTCAAATCGTCGATTGAAACGATCGCAGCAAGTGTCTCTCACGACCAACCAGACCTTCGCTCGCACGCCGCGCCCGACGGCACAGTCACGCTCATTTTCAGCGACATCGAGGGGTCGACAGCTCTAACCGAGAGACTCGGAGATCGACGGTGGATGGAGCTTCTCAAAGAGCACAACAAGATCGTCCGGCGGCATCTCGGCGAATACCAGGGCTTCGAAGTGAAATCAGAAGGTGACGGTTTCATGCTGGCATTCCAGAGCGCTTCGCAGGCGCTCCGCTGCGCCATCGCTATTCAGCGTGACCTCGAGACGCACAACGCAGGCGCCGCGGAACGGATTGCGGTGCGGATAGGTCTTCACACAGGCAAGGTCATTAAGGAAGCGAACGACTTCTTTGGCAAGAACGTCATCCTGGCTGCGCGAATCGCCGGGCAAGCGCGCGGAGGGCAAATACTTGCGTCCGCGGTCGTAAAGGCGATCGCGGAAAGCGTCGGTGACTTCGAATTTGCCAATCGCCGCGAGCTTGAACTCAGGGGCCTCGCGGGGCTGTACGAGACGTACGAAGTGACCTGGTGATACGACCGTCGGCACATCAGGTTAATCCAGCCCGCGTTTGCAGACCAGGCGTAGCCTGAGAGAACCCCGCGTTAGCAGAGGCAGCATCTAGCGTTGTTAGCCGGGACGAGATGGTCGATTTCAGATACGAAATTGGCATGAAACGGGACCAGCCGGGACCACAGGGGACGAATTTCAAGACCGTCCCGTTCGACCACTCCGGCACCCCTCCATCATGATTATCGCGCGTCACCAGGCCGTTGGCCATTGACGCGATGTCAAATCGACTAACAGGGATTCAGCCAGCGATAGAAGTGGGGTCTGGCGTCACGCTACGTTCACTACTTATCCTTTATGGAGGCTAGATGATCGCAGGAACGCGGTCACACACCTTTACGTTAGTCGGTCCGCCAAATTCCCAGCAGCATGTTTAACGGAAGCTCACCTACAGCACGTACCTCAAACCACCCCGCGAAGTCCACAACGTAGCGGTTCCGGCGGCCGTCGCGTTGGACGTACAACATTCGTGCGCGACAAAGATCGCCCACCAAGCGCCACACCGTCCTCTGTGTTAAGGACATCGCGTCAGATATGTCACGTACTGTACATCCTGGTCGAGACGCAATGTAAAAGAGAACGGTGCCGTGACTGGAGAATAGCACCCAGTCACTTGACAATGACATCGTTCAAGTCGCGCCAGTCAAAGTTAAGTAAGGATGTCCCGGCGGTTGAACCACCGCCAGCCGACGGCCAGAAAGAGAATCACATACGGAATCTGCAGCAACACGCCATTGACCATGTCCGACGATGAAACGGGGTTGGCAAACAGGCCTTCCCAGGCGTGCCAGTAGTGGGTGATGAGCCAACCACGAATCCCCCCGAGCGATGAAATCGCGTCGAGGATCTGCGACACGATGCCGAGTCCGACGGCACCGGCGACAGCACCCATCATCGAATCAGTCATCGACGAGATCATGAAGGCGAGCGCCACGATGCCAGCCATACACCACGCGACATAGAGCGTCGAGACCGCGAGCTTCTCCATGGCGGAGGTTTGCGAGAATACGGACCCGTCCGGCGTCTGCACAGGGTGCCAACCAAACGCGATGGTACCGGCGATCAGAGCCGACGTAGCGATCAGAACGGTGGCTGAGAGAGCCAGGAGGCATGCGACGCTCAGCTTCGACCTGAGGATTGTGTTTCTCGAGATTGGGCGCAGAAGGAGGTAGCGGAGGCTGCCCCAGTTCGACTCTTCAGAGATAGAGCTTCCGGCAAAGACCGCCGCGACGATCATCAGAAGGAATGTGCTTGCTGCCGTGAGCGCTGCCAGGGGCATGTTGATCCCGGACTGGGAAGCGAGAGCGAAGAAGTCCCGGTCGTTATCCTGCCGGTGACCAAACCTAATAATCGCGGTCAGCAAGATGGGTAGCCCGATCATCAGGGCAACGACGACATACGTCCGGAGCCGGACCGATTGCTTCTTGAGCTCAACGCGAATCATTCCGGCTCTCCTTCGACGATTCCGATGAACGCGTCTTCCAGGCGGCGGCGCGGCATCACTGTGCGGACACCGACGCCCGCGTTCACGAGCGCGGCGACAACTTCTTGCCGCTGGCGCTCGCTCAGCGCAATCGATATTCCGGGCGGCTCAGGCTCGGCGGCCGGAACGCCGGGGACCGACTTAAGAACGGCCAATGCCCTGTCAACGTCGTCCACTTCGAGATACACCGTACCCGTCTCGCCGATGAGACTGTCGACGGTACCGGTGACCACCAGGCGGCCGCGATTGATGATTGCCGCGTGAGTGCAGATCTGCTCGACTTCCGCGAGGATGTGGCTCGAGAGAAGCACCGTCGCGCCAGTGGCAGAGAGGCGCCTGACGAGATCGCGCACATCCCGCATCTCGCCCGGGTCGAGGCCGATCGTCGGCTCGTCGAGCACGAGAAGTTCCGGTTTGTTCAGCAGGACTTGCGCCAGTCCGAGGCGCTGAGTCATGCCCTTCGAGTAAGTTCGGACCTTGCGGTGAATCGCATTGCCCAGATCCGCGATGGCGAGCGCTTCATCGATGTTGGCGTCTTCCCAGCGGGAGCCTGTCGAGGTCCAGTACAAGCGAAGATTCTCGATGCCGGAGAGATGCGGAACGAATCCTGGCCCTTCGACGAGGCAGCCAACTCGACTCAGCACTTTGCTGCTCGGGCGCATCAATTCACCAAACAGATAGCTCTCGCCGCTCGTCGGATATATAAGGCCAAGCATCATGCGAAGGGCTGTGGTCTTGCCGGCGCCGTTCGGGCCGAGCAGACCAAAGACCATCCCTTGCTCCACTTCGAGGCTGAGGTTGTCAACGGCGAGAACACCTTCACCAAAGCGCTTCGTGAGGTTGACCAGCCTGATTGGGGCGGAGCCCGTTGCGGGTGCCGGAACGGGTGCGGCTTCCTGAATTGCCATGCTCGCAACTTAACCGCGGGACATTAGAGGTCGGTGAAGAAGATGAAGTGTGCGACTAAGGAATCGCGGCCGGCGGCGTCACAATGGGAGACGGCTGGTCATCTTCGTCACCATCCGCTCCGAAGGAGCCGGACGCGCATGGAAGCGACTCACCTGGGGCGAGCTGGAAGTTCAGCACAACATCCGGGCTGTTCTGGAGAAATTGGATGAGTTCGTCGGCTCGCGCCTGGGTGAGCGATCCATCTGCGACGCCCTGAGTGACTCTAGCGTTGGCTTTCTGCAGAAGCGTGGCGGAGAAGTCGCTCGCATTGACGCCGTGCGCTTGTGCAACCTCCGCGACGGATTTGCCGCCCTGGAGTTCCGTCTGTAGTTCCGCCTGTGTAATCCCAAGGGAATCGGCGACTACACCAGACGCCATTCCGAGAAGCCGGCAGCGCGAGCCGTTGCCGCCTCCGCCGCTTCCGAGAAGGTGCTCCGCGAGGTCGCCGACGATGTTGCCTCCGGTGGATGAGCCTCCTCCGCCGCCACCCGCAGCAACACCAACGATTCCGGCAAGGCCGATCGCCGCCGCCGTGATGACGGCGACGATCAGCAATGTGCGTTTCAACTTAGTCTACGTTCGGGCTCTTTTCGACTCCAGCGAACTAGGCGCCCGGACCCGTCGTGGACGAAGACTGACCGGTGCCTTCTTGTGCCTCTCGCTCGGGGCTCTCGGAGGACTCGTGGTTCAGGTCCTCGTTCGACCCATGTCCGTGGCCGTCGCCATGACCGGAGAACTGGCCCGAGTCTTCCTGCGCCTCGCGCTCGGGGCTTTCGCCGGACTCATGTGTCGAGTCCTCGTTCGACTTGAACGTGCCGCTCGGAGCTGGCGTTGCACTGGCGTCCGGCGTGCTTGTCTGCGCCGACGTAAGCGCGCCAGTTGCGAGCAGGGCACCAATCGCCAGCGCGACGACGGCCAGTCCGGTCAGTATCCAGGTTTGCATCTGCGTCATCGCGATCCCTCCTTGGGAGCCATAAAAGCTCGTCGGGTAGAACGATAACCGGTCATCATTAAAGTCACGGTGTACAGTCGATTAAGAAATTCCAAACAAAGGGCTCGCTATAGCGGGCGGACGGGATGAGAGACTACTAACGTCCGCTACCCGATTAATTCACCTTGGGATGACACACTGTCCACCGTGACGCCGCATCGAATCGGAAGCCAACCACAATACGATAACTACTTGCTGTCTCCTCCGGAGCCCGAGGTTCGACACCCAACTCGGACCTCGGGCTCCAACTCAAGTCCCGACGCACGACTAGTCAACGACCGTCGGGGCTCTTAGGCGGAAGGCGTCTTGCTAACGCGCGGAGCCTGGCAGACAGTTCAACGGCAGCGACAGGTTTCGTCAGGCAACCGTCCGCTCCAGCGTCTAGTCCACGGGCGCGGTCATCCGGATCGACGAGGTCGGTAAGCAAGATGATAGGCGTATTAGGATGCAAACGTCGAAGCCGCTGGCAGAGCGCCAACCCGCTCGCTTCCATTAAGCCGACGTCGAGAATGATCGCGTCGTAGTGGTTCGACAGATGAGGATCTGATTGCAGATCCCCTTCACCGGCTCTTGTGATCGAATATTCGTCGTTCCGAAGGGCGCGATCCAACACCGGATCTGGTCCGCTCTCCCCCTCCACGAATAAGAGAGTCATCATCTCCACGCCGCCCCACCATTATGGTCGCCACACATGAACCCAGAGTAACCGAGAGAACATTACGCTGATCAGCCTGCACGAATCGGCTCAAGGCTGTAGTCTTGCTTTAGCAAATGATTACGAAGATAGTCGTCCCTCTGGATGGGTCTCCGCAGGCGGAGCAGATCCTGCCATATGTGACGCAGATCGGCGGCCAGACTGGCGCGACGATTTCGCTTATGACCTCGATCGCGCCTGTCATGTTCTGGGAGCCATCCGCCGCAATCAACGAGAAGAAAGAAGAGGGCTGCGCAATTGACTACCTCGAACGTCAGAGGTTGTCGCTAGAGAAGAGCGGTATCGATGCCAGCATTCAGGTCGACCGTGGCCGGCCGGCGTCTCAAATCGTGAAATTCGCGGCAGAGCAAGGAGCGGACCTGATCGCGATGACCACCCACGGTCGCTCCGGGATTGCTCGTCTCTCGCTGGGCAGTATCGCGACGGGAGTTCTCCATCAGAGTCATCTTCCACTACTGTTGGTTCATCCGGCGGACGAGGAGAAGGGCGACAGTAGTTCGATCCGTCGAGTCTACCTGCCAGACGATGGTTCGGACCTGGCCGCTTCTGTTCGCCCGTTCATTGCCGACTTCGCGAAGGCAATGGCGTCTTCCGTGATACTACACAGAGTGGTTGAGTCGCTTGCGCCGGCGACCCTACCAAGCGTGCAAGAAGCAATCGCCATGGCAACCGACGAGATCGCGAAAGACGCTGCTTCGTTCGAGCGAGCGGGCGTGGAGACCCGCGTCATGGTCACGAAGGGTCGCGTCCCGGATGAATTACTGCGCGCTGCAAGCGAGCTCGACGGCGGGTTAATAGCGATGAGCACCCACGGATATTCGGGCGCTCGACGGTTGCTTCTCGGGAGTGTCGCTCACGCCATGGTGCGCCGGACCGAGTTGCCTTGTTTGCTCGTGCGCCCGCCTGAGATCCGTCGCCAGATCGAATCCGCCAACTAGGTTTGCGTCCAAGCCAGCTATCCCCGGTGAGCCCGTACGTCTCCGCGCTGTTTTCGGCGAGCGCAAGCTTAAGCCTTGATAGTCTCGCCGCTCATCCAGTCAGGTGGTCGTCTTAGCGTCCTCGCTCGCGGGGTTAGACGCAGTACTGCGCGGCCCGCGATCACGGCCAGAGCCAGTAGTAGCACGCCGTAGGAGAAACCGCCGGCGACGTCCGACGGCCAGTGCGCTCCGTTATAAACACGGTCGAAGCCGATCAACAGCAGGACGGCGGCGGTGGCGCAGGACGCCAAGAGCTTCCACCGGGTGTCCATCAACGACAGGGCGCACCAGGCAAAGCCATAGATCAAGGTCGCGGCCTGTACGTGGCCGCTGGGAAAGCCTTCTTGAGCATCAGTTTCGCGAATCGTCAGGTCGGACGCCGTCGGCCGAGCGCGATCGACGATCTCTTTGAGCAGAGGATTCGTGGTCAACGCCAGGGCGACGAACACGCCGGCAATCAGCAGCGCAGCACTCTTCCTCCGCCACGCAATGAAGGCGGCGACGATCCAAACAAGCGTCTCGATGGCCGTGCGAGCGAGTACGTCGGCAACCTCCTCGAGCGCCTCGCCGACGGGCACCGACTGCGCCACGTTCGCGATCGCGCGGTCGCCGGGCACTAGATGCCCTGCCGCAGCGACCGCCGTCAACACTGCAGCGACGAGCGCAGACGCGAGCAGCACCAAGATAGTCTGGGGCAGACGTTTGACCGTGTTCACTCGCCTTCGTCCTGCAGCATTGGAAGAGCACGACCACGCGGGACGAGCACAGGCATCGCCTGCGGTTTCACAGTGAAGAGCATCGGCGTCTCGGCCAGATATTCGCCGTCGACCTGGACAGCGATTCCCGGCGTCTTGATCTCTAGCTCGTGAACGCGTTGGAACGTCGCTGCACCCGCCCAGTTGTGACGCCGCAGTGTAAACGCCGCCAGGCTGGCTATCGTCCACGGGAGTGGCCGACCGGTGAGAAGGCAGAGGTCGAGGTAGCCATCGTTAGCCATCGCGCCCGGCGTGACGTCGAAGATGCCGGCGTACGACCGCGTATTGCCAAGGACCAGCCAGTAGACGTCCACCTCCTGCTCGTCGCCATCGATACTTAGCTTGACCCGCTGACTCCGGTAACGGGCGAGCTGGACGGCAGCGGAGAGGTAGTACGCGCCAACGCCCAGCGAGCGCTTCACCCGCTCAGAGACGCCGCGGATGGAGTGGGCGTCGAAGCCAACGCCAGCCATCAAGAGGAAGTGGCGCCCGGCTGCCACGCCGAGGTCAAAGCGGCGTACCGTGCCACTCACGAGTGCAGCCAAAGCGCGTTCCGGCGAACGCGGCACGCCAATCTCGACGGCGAACACGTTGCTCGTGCCGCCACGAATCACGGCCAGGGTGCTGCCTGTCCCGACCAGACCGTTGGCAACTTCATTCACGGTGCCGTCTCCACCACAAGCGAATATGACATCAGCCCCACCGGTAGCGGCCTCTCGCGCGAGCACGGTGGCGTGGCCGGCCCCTTCGGAGACCTGAACCGCGATGTCCCATTCAGGCTGCAACCGCAGGCAGGCCTCGCGCACGCGGGTCAGCAATGGAGCCCTGCGGGCGGTGGGATTGTAGACGATTGAAGCTCGCAATCTATCCTTTCTTGTCCATCCCGCTCTTGGGGACGGCGCAAGTCTAGAACCAATGTAAACGCCTGGGCGCTCGCTGGTACGTGCCGTCCGGCTCGTTCTCTGTAGATCGAAACGGCTCTTGTCTGCGACGAGCAATCACTTCATCTCTGGTTCACCGCGAATTCATCCGGAAAAACTAACCTTTCGCCAATACGCCAGCGCACCGATGTGTTGTGTGAAGGCCATAGCCTAACTTAGCGAGCCGGGGAGACCCGGTCGTTTGGCGTAAACCAGGCAGCGTTTTCTCACGATTCTCTTAGGGACTTCTTAGCGATGCCTCATATCTCGTTAACCGCTCATCGCTAGCCTCCTTGGAGACGAGGCACTCCGATTTCATCGCGGGTGCCTCGACTTTGCGATAACCCGCCAGACGAGGAGGACACATGAGCTCGATGAGCCAGGCGCGAGGCACCGCGTTCAGCTTCTGGAACCGAGAGATGCTGAACAAGGTGCCAGAGATCACGCTCTATTTCTGGATCATCAAGATCCTCTGCACCACCGTTGGCGAGACGTTCGCAGACGACCTAACGAACAACGCAGGCTTCGGCAGCTGGACGCTCCCATTCATCGGCGCGCTGCTCGTCGTCGCTCTCGTCGCGC
>JBDTOK010000105.1:0-9849 GCA_039933275.1 Chloroflexota bacterium
GCATCATGTTCGCGAATCCGAAGATGAACATCAGCGCGATCGGCGCCGCCACCGCGAACACCACCCACTGGCTGATCCCGAAGCCCGAAGGGTTTCCGCCGAAGAGGATCAGCCCGCCCAGCACCAACGAAACGGCGCCCGCTGCCCCGGCTAAGCCGTGGCTCGTGAACAGCTCCGCCCCGAATAACACAAACGCAAACGCTATCAGCACCAGCCCGGCCCAGTTGAACGGAAGAACCGTCAGCGAGAAGAACGCCAGCACCAGGCAGATCACGCCCACAGTCGCTGGCACGATTGCACCCGGGTGGATCAGTTCAAGGAAGAGCGCGAGCCCGCCGATCGAAAGCAGCAAGAACGTCAGGTTCGGGTCTGCGATGATGTCGAGCAGCTTCTCGATCCAGTTCATGTCGTTGTAAGCGATCGGCGCGTCTGCCGTGACCAGCTTGACCTCCGCCCCGCTCTGCAGCGGCACCGTCTTCCCGTCGACCGCCTTGAGCAGCGACGGCAGGTCTGGCTGCACGTACTCGACGACGTGCTGGTTGAGCGCGTCCTGAGCCGAAGACGCCGAGCCGTTCCGCACAGCGTCCTCTGCCCAGTCCGCGTTGCGCCCGCGTAGCTCCGCCAGCGCCCGGATCTTCGCGACCGAGTCGTTGATCAACTTAGCGCGCAAATCAGAGTCGAGGTTGTCCCCGCTCGCATCGATTGGTGTAGCAGCGCCAATGTTCGTCGCCGGCGCCATAGCCGCGATATGCGCCGCATACGTGATGTACGTCCCTGCCGAAGCCGCGCGTCCCCCATCCGGCCACACGTACACAATCACCGGCACCTTCGCCCGAAGAATCCGCTCGATGATGCTGTCCATCGAGGTCAGTAAACCACCGCGCGTATCGAGCCGGATCACCACCGCCGAAGCCTGGTCATCCTCCGCCGCTGTAATCCCCCGGTCGATGTACTGGTCCATCACCGGATTCACTTCACCGTCCGTAGTCAGCACATGCACCGACCCCGGCCCAGCATCCGGCCCTGCCTTACAGGCCAGCAGCGTCAGCAGACCAAAAAAAACCGCGAAGGCCGCCAGAACAAATCTGCTGCGGTTCACCCTTCGCGTTGGGAGAGCGTTCGTCATCTATTCAACTTCAGTCTTCGCACAGACAATTATACGCCCGCCCGAGGCTGACAGCCGTATACAAGGCATTCCGACGGCCCAACGGCCCGTTCATCTGATGTTCTGGAAGACCGGCCCGCAGGCCCTCATGCACCTCCGCCGCGCTTACTCCGCCGACGCCGCACCCACCGCCCAATCGCCACCCCATCCCAAACACACGCCAACCCCTAGCGCCCCATCCCCACTTGACCCCTGACTCCTGACCCTCGACCCTAAGAGCATGACCGAATCCATGCGCTCCAAAGGCATGCGAGACATGCTCCCCAACGACATGGCCCGCTTCCGCCGCATCGAACTCACCTTCCGCGACGTCGCCCTCGGCTGGGGCTACGAAGAAGTCCGCACCCCCACTATCGAGCACCTCTACCTCTTCACCTCCGCCGGCACCCTCAGCCCACAGATGCTTGACCGTGTCTACTCCTTCCTCGACTGGGACGGCTGGTCCGGCGAGCGCGTCGTCCTCCGCCCTGACTCCACCATCCCCACCGTCCGCCTTTTCTCCGAGCAAATGTCAGACGCCGACTCCGCGCGCCTCTTTTACGTCCAGAACGTCCTCCGCTTCGAGCAAGGCGACGCCGAGCGCGAAGGCTGGCAGTGCGGCGTCGAGCTCCTCGGCGATACCTACCCCCGCGGCGACGTCGAGCTCATCCTCCTTGCCCGCGAGACGCTGCAGCGCCTTGGCCTCGGCCCGCGGCTCAAGCTCTCGCACCCCGGCATCGTCCGCGCCCTTCTCGACAAGGCCGGCCTCTCCCTCGAAGATCAACTCGCTCTCTACGACCGAGTCCTCGCCGGCGACCTCGCTCCGCTGGACGAAGTCGAAGCGAAGCTACCCGGCAGCGCCTCCGTCCGCTCCCTCCTCTCGATGGAAGGGCAGGGCCTGGCATACATCCAGAACCTCACCACCGTCCTCGAGCCAATCGTCCCCGAGATCGCCGCGCCGCTCGGTGAGCTCGCCGCCGTCTCCGCCATGCTCGACGGCATGGGCGTCGCCCACGAAATCTCCCCGCTCCTCGTTCGCAGCTTCGAGTACTACACCGGCCCCGTCTTCCACGCCTTCGTGGGTGACATAAAAGTTGGCGGCGGTGGCCGGTACGATGGCCTCGTCTCGCTTGTCGGCAGCCGCGATCTGCCAGCGTCCGGCTTCGCCCTCGATATCGACGCCATCGCCCCACTCCTCGACGCTGCCGCTGAAGACGCGCGCGTCATCACCATCCACTGCGAATCACCCGCTGGCGACGACCTCGCGCAGGCCTTCGCGCTCGCCATCGCCCTCCGCCAGGTGCAAACGTTGGTGCGAGTTACAGCCGGCGCCGGCCGCGGCGAAGTCGTCGTCATCGAAGGCGCCTTTCACGTCGCCCTCAACGGCGGCAAGCCCGAGCGCCACACCGACATCGACGCCGTCGTCCGCGCGGTCTCTCGCTCGTGATCAAGCTTGCCCTTCCCACCGGCGATCTCCGCACGCCCGTCGCCGAGCTCCTCTCATCGGTCGGCCTTCAAGTCGAAGGTTACGGCGAAGGCTCGCGCCAGTACCGCCTCAACTCGCTCAGCCATGAAGACGTTCGCGTCCGCGTCTTTCGAGAGCGTGACATCCCCATCCAGGTCGCCCTCGGCAACTACGACATCGGCGTCACCTCCCTCTCCTGGATCACCGAGATGAACGCCCGCTTCCCGCAACAACCGCTCATCCCCCTCGCCGATCTGCAACTTGGCCAGACGATCCTCTTCGCCGCGGTAGCCCCCACCAGTTCTTCTGTGGGTCAGGGCTCCCGTCCTGACCGGGGCGGATCGGGGAATACGCTTGCCGCGCTCCCAACACCCGTCCGCATCGTCTCCGAATACCCCAACATCGCCGAAGCCTTCGCCCGCGCCGCCCGCCTCCCGCGCTACCGCATCCAGGCCGTCGCCGGCGCCGCCGAAGCCTATCCCCCGGAAGACGCCGATCTCGTCATCCTCGCCGCCCCAGATGAAGCCACCATCCAAACCCAC
Source organism: Chloroflexota bacterium (assembly GCA_039933275.1). Classification (GTDB taxonomy): domain Bacteria; phylum Chloroflexota; class Dehalococcoidia; order SM23-28-2; family RBG-16-64-32; genus DATKKM01. The sequence continues at coordinate 3,152 of JBDTOK010000105.1, forward strand.
GGCCTTCAGCCCGTCCTTCGCCTGCTCGACAACTCGGCCTGGCTCGTCGCCAACGCCGCCTCGCTCGCCAACAAAGACCTCACCGCCGTCCTCACCCGCATCCGCGAGGCCTCCACGCCATCAACAAGCGGCGCGCTCCACCTCCCAACGCCAATCGCCATCACCAAATCGAACGGTCGAGCCGAACGCATGACCGACACGTTGCGCCTCGCCGTCCCCGACGGCCACCAGCAACGCCACGTCTACGGCGCGCTCGCCAAAGCCGGCATCACCTTCGATGGCTACGAAGAGAAGATCTTCGTGCGGCGCCCCCACTCCGGCATCGCCGGCCTCGACGTCAAGGTGATCCGCCCGCAGGACATGCCGCAACTCGTCGCCCTTGGCGAGTTCGATGTCGCCATCACCGGCCTCGACCTGCTCAGCGAGCACCTCTTCGCCTTCCCGACGAGTCCCGCCCACGCCGCGCTCGATCTGCAAGTCTCCCAGTACAACCTCTCCGCCGTCGTCGATGGTGAGCTCCCCGCCGACAACCTCGCCGACGCCGTCGCTTACTGGCACCGCGATGGCAAGCGCCCCCTCATCGTCGCCTCCGAATTCGCCGCCACTGCAGACCACTACTCCCGCAGCCGTCACTTCTGGCGCTACCAGGTCATGCCAATCGCTGGCGCCAGCGAAGGTTTCGTCCCCGAAGACGCCGACATCCTCATCGAAGGCACCGAAACTGGCCGCACCATCGCCGAAAACAACCTCAAAATCATCGACACCATCTATCGCAGCACCACCTGCCTCATCGCCCGCAAAGACGCCCAACTACAAGGCCGCCGCCACTCCGTCTACAACGAACTCTTCGGCCTCCTCCAACGGTCAGTCGCCTAACACAACAATTGTCATCGTGAGCCTGGGCCGAGTGGGCCAGGGCAAGCGGGGCGGAAGGTGAACGGACCCGTCATCCGCCAAACAGAACTACCGCGGCAAGAGCATCCGTTCATCCTGAGGGTCTCGAAGGAGCCGCGTAGCGCTCGTCGTTGCACGCAGCACACATCTCACGCAGGCGGCCCAATCCAGCGCCTACCCGTAACGCCATTCGTTTCTTCCTTGCGCCGCAGGCAATTCGTTGTGAGCCCTGACCGGTGACCCCTGACCCTCGACCCGCCCGCCTGATACAATCCCCCACGAGGTGTACGAATATGCCGCCGCTGGCCATCCACACCGTCATCGCAAAACAGATGGCGGAACGCCTGAACACGCCCACGCTGGACCAACAGCGCGGCAATCTCTACCTGGGTTCCACCGCTCCTGATATCCGCGTTATCACCCGCTGGGACCGCCAGCGCACGCACTTCTTCGACATCCACAACTTCGGCGAACAGTCTTCCGCGCGCGCCTTCCTCGACACCAACCCCGCGCTCGCCAATGCCGCGCCGCTTTCGCCCAACACCCAGGCCTTCCTCGCTGGCTACCTCTCCCACCTCGTCGTCGATGAAGGCTGGATCAGCAACGTCTACCGCCCCTTCTTCGGTGAGCGCTCCGAGCTCGGCGGTACCCTGCGCGCCAACGTCATGGATCGCGCCCTCCAGTTCTCCCTCGATGCCAACGCCCGTGCGGACCGCGATTTGATGGCCCATGTCCTCGCCGCCGTCACTAACGCCGATCTCGACATGCAGATCGATTTCTTGGACCGCGAGACCATCGGCAAGTGGCACGAGATCATCAGCGACTACGTCCAGTCCGAGCCCAACTGGGAGCGCTTCCGGGCCCGCGCGCGCCAGCACTTGAAAGACACCGGCGATGAGTCTGAGACGGGGTTCGTCGATTTGGCCGAGTCCCTGCCCGATCTCGTAGACGAGGCCCTGCGTCACCTCAGCCAGAAACGCATTGACGAAGTAATGGAAGCCTCAGTCAACGCGTCTATGGCAGTAGTGAAGGATTACCTCTCGTGCGAATAGTTCGCGGCGCCGAAGAAGCGAAGCGTACCCTGCTTCTTCGCGCCTCCATCGAGCCCGATCTGCCGCCGGCCGTGCGCGACACCACGCGCCGCGTCTTCGGAGCTGAGCTCGATGCCGCCGGCGTCGTAGATCGCATCCTCCTTGAGGTCCGCGAGCAAGGCGACGACGCCGTCCGCCGCTTCAACGAGCAGATTGACGGTGTCTCCTACCAGGGCGAGCTCGAAGTCTCCCGCGACGAAGTGAAGGCCGCGTACTCGCAGGTCGACTCCACGCTCGTCGAAGCGTTGACTTTCGCCGCTGACCGCATCCGCGCCTTCCACAAGTTGCAGCTACAACACGCCGCCCGCTCCTTCGAGCAGGATGGCCTTGGTCAGATCGTTCGAGCAATCGCGCGGGTCGGCCTCTACATCCCCGGCAACAAGGTCATCTACCCGTCCACCATTCTCATGACCGCGCTTCCCGCCAAAGCGGCCGGCGTCACCGAGCTCGTGATGGTAACGCCCGCCCGCGAGGACGGTTCCGTCGCGCCGCTCAAGCTGGTTGCGGCCGACATCGCTGGCGTCGACCGAATCTTCCGCGCCGGTGGAGTGCAGGGCATCGCCGCCCTCGCCTACGGCACAGAGTCGATCCCCGCCGTCGATAAGATCTGCGGCCCGGGCAACATCTTCGTAACCATCGCCAAACAACGGCTCGTCGGCACCGTCGGCATCGACGGCATCTTCGGCCCCAGCGAAACCATCGTCGTCGCGGACGCCGACGCCGTCCCGCGCCTCGTCGCCGCCGACATGCTGGCCGGCGCCGAACATGACGAGCTGGCCACCGCCCTCCTCCTGACAAACAGCGAGAAGCTGGCAACCGGAGTCAGCGCCATCGTTGATTCGGAACTTGACGCCGGCTTCCCCCGCGCCAACGCCGCCCGCACCTCCCTCGAAGCTCGCGGTGGCGCCATCGTCACGGCCAACATCGAAGAAGCCATCGATCTCGCCTCCGACTTCGCCGCCGAGCACCTCTGCCTCCACATCAGCGACGCCGATCGCTACATCGGTCGCATCCGCAACGCCGGCTGCATCTTCGTCGGCGAGCACTCTGTCGAATCCATCGGCGACTACACCGCCGGCCCCAGCCACGTCATGCCCACCGGCGGCAGCGCCCGATACTCTGGCGCCCTTGGCGTCCACGATTTCCTGAAGACCACCAGCATCGTGCGTCTCACCCCCGAGATCGCGTTCGAAGTCGGCCCCGCCGGCGCCGCCATTGCCCGCGCTGAGGGCCTGATCGGCCACGCCCGCGCCATTGAATCTCGCCTCCCGCAGGACAAGCGATGAGCGAGCAGCACGACATTCGCGCCCTCGTCCGCCCGCACCTCATGCAGATGCCCGGCTACGAACCCGTCGAGCCAATCGACGTCATGGCCGCACGCCTTGGCCTGCGCCCGGACCAGATCGCCAAACTCGACGGCAACGAAAACCCTTACGGCCCTTCGCCGCGTGTCGCCGAGCGGCTTGCCGCTTACCGCACCTACCACATCTACCCCGACCCTAATCAGCGCGCCGTCCGCGAAGCCATCGGCGCCTACATCAACGTCAGCCCGGACCAGGTCATCCTCGGCAACGGCTCCGACGAAATGCTCGCCTTCGTGGCACAGCTCTTCGTCTCCCCCGGCGACGTTATCGTCAACTGCCCGCCGACGTTCGGCGTCTACGACTTCCTCGCCGAAGTCTTCGACGCGCGCACCATCACCATCCCCCGCAATGAAGACTTCTCGCTTGACCTACCCGCGCTCGAACAAGCGCTCAGCTCAGGAGCCAAGCTCCTCTACCTCGCGTCGCCCAACAACCCGACGGGCAACGTACTGCCGCGCGAGCAACTACTCCGCATCCTTGAATACCCAGTCGCCGTCCTCATCGATGAAGCCTACGCAGAGTTCGCGGGCGAATCCGCCATCGATCTCATAAACGAGCAAGGTAACCTCATCGTCGCCCGCACGTTCAGCAAATGGGCAGGCCTCGCCGGTCTTCGCGCCGGCTACGCGGTCATCCCACCGCAGCTCGTCGATACCGCTTGGAAAGTGAAGGTGCCGTACAACCTCAGCGTCGCCGCAGAGCAAGCCGTCCTCGCCTCACTCGACGACAAGGATGAGCTCATGGCTAACGTCCGCGTCATCCTCGAAGAGCGTGGGCGTATGTTCGCCGAGCTACAGAAGGTCTCGTTTCTGCGCCCGTACCCCAGCGCCGGCAACTACATCCTCTGCGAGATCAGTGGCATCCTCGCCCGCGACGTCCGAGACCAGTTCCGCACACGCGGCATCCTCATCCGCTACTTCGATTCGCCCGGTCTGCGCAACTGCGTCCGCATCAGCGTCGGCACCGCGCGCGACACCGACCGCGTCCTCGAAGCACTGCAAGAGATTGGAGCCAGCGTTGGCAAATGAGCGACGAGCCGAAATCACCCGCGAGACCCGCGAGACAAACATTACCCTCACCCTCGACCTCGACGGCAGCGGGCAGTACGAAGTCACCACCGGCATCGGTATGCTAGACCACCTGCTGGAGTCGCTTGCCCGCCACGCCCTCTTCGATCTCACCGTCCGCGCCACGGGCGACATCGACCGCGACACCCACCACCTCCTCGAAGACGTCGGTCTCGTCCTCGGCCAGGCGCTCGACCAGGCGCTCGGCGATCGCCGCGGTATCACCCGCTTCGCCGACGCGGCGATCGCCATGGACGAGTCGCTCGCGCAAGTAGTCATCGATCTCGGCGGCCGACCTTACGCTGCGATCGACACGCCTTTCATCCGCGACCTAATTGGCGAGCTCCCCACCGAAAACATCGCCCACCTCCTCGAAGCGATGGCGCAAGAAGGGCGCTTGAACCTGCACGTCCGCGTCCTCTCCGGCGATAACGACCACCACATCGCCGAGGCCGTCTTCAAAGGCCTCGCCCGCTGCCTGCGAGCCGCCGTCGCCATCGACCCGCGCGCATCCGGCGCCATCCCCAGCACCAAAGACTTGCTCTAGTGCCAGACATCGAAGCATCGCGCCGCATGCGCGACCCGAAAGTCCTTCCCAGGCATTGGATGATGATGGCCGCCAGCGGAGTCGTCTACGACGACGGAAAGCTGCTGGTCGTGCGAGATCCCCACGGCTTCTGGGCTGGCGTCGGCGGCTGGATCGACCCCGGCGAATCCCCCGAAGCCGCAATCGTCCGAGAAGTCCGCGAAGAGCTAGGCGTCGGCTGCGACGTCATCCGTCCGCTGCGCCCCTTCATCGCCTGGAACGTAGTCCCCGAGGAAACTCCTGCCGTAAGCTTCCTACTTTTCCCCCACCGCATTCGCCTCCACTCCACCGACTTCACCGTAGACCAACTAGAACTAACGGACGTGACCTGGGTTACCCCAACCGCGCTCTTTGATCTAGACATGCTCCCCCACGTCCGCTCCCTCTTCGTAGACCGCCTCGAAGAGTGGACCACCCCGCAACTTGCGTAAGTCAGGCTGAAGCCTGACCCGTGAGCAGCGACCAAAAGAAATCAGCGACAATAATCTGCGTAATGTCTGTGCCCATCTGCGGCCAATTACGCGGGCGCAACCTCTACCCGGAACTCCTCAATCACAGGGTTCGCCAACAACTTCTTGCACATGTCAGTCACCGACTCCTCCGCCTTCTCCTTCGTCGGCGCGTCCACGCGGATCTCCATGTACTTCCCCGCCCGCACAGACTCCACCACCCCAAACCCCATCGAGTGCAGCCCACCCTTAATCGTCAGCCCCTGCGGATCGTTCACCGTCGGCTTCAGCGTCACATAAACCTTAGCTAGAAACATCGCGACTCCCAACCAACCGAACCATCAATGCAGAACGGTCATCAGCTGAAACACTCGTCCAGCCAGATCCCATCTGTGCATTCATCGGTGCCATCTGTGGCCGAAAAAATAATCTGCGGTAAAATCTGCGGCCAAAATGTTCCGCGGCAACTATTTCGGATACCCCGCGTCCGCCTTGTTCTTCTCGATCTGTTGCATGTGGTCCATACCGTGCAACCGCTGGAACGCGATCCACTGCAGAATATCAAGCTGCCCGAACGCTGGATGCGCGAACTGCTTCGCCACATTCGGATTGCCCTCCAGCGCGCGAGTCAACTCCGCCGTCTCACCAAAGATCGCCGACGTAGCCTCTTGCAACTGGTGCACCGACGTCGCCACCTTCGGCTTCTCCGTCGGCTCCGTCAGCGGACCCGGGCTTTCTCCTCGGGTCAGCTTGTCGATGTTGTTGTTAACGCCCGTCGTCGCCGTCAGAAAATGCGCGACGACCTCCTTCGAGCTCCATTCACCCGGCGGCGCAAACGAAGCCTGCGCCTCGCTCATCCCATCCAGGCACTTCTGCCAGTCCTCGCCCGTCCGCTCCATCAACTTCGCCAGCGAATCGATCCCCTTTCCAGCCTGGTGCGTGCAGTAATCGCGCGCCCTCTTGATCAAGTCTGGCTGCTGCAGCGGCGTCATGTCTCCAACCATCTGCGGTGATTCAGGTGCCATCTGTCTTCTCCTTCGTCGCGCATCCAGCCCCGAGCGCGTCCTATTTCCTACTTCCCACGAATCGGGGATCAGTCGAAGCCCTCCACGTGCCACTTCATCGGTCGCAGGTGCAGCCCAACCACGTCCATGTCCGATGTATCGTGCGCGTAAGCCCGCCCCGCGATATCGCCAAGATAGCGCATAGCCAGCCGCTCCCGCCACACATTATCAATCGTTGGCCCC
>JBDTOK010000106.1:0-9798 GCA_039933275.1 Chloroflexota bacterium
TTCCGCCGCGCGTGCACCTGATCGGCGTTGGCGGCGTGCACATGTCCGGCATCGCCCAGATCCTGCGCCATCGCGGCCACACCGTCTCCGGCTCCGACCTCACGCTCTCCCCGCTCACCCAGAAGGTGGAGGCGCTCGGCGTCACCGTGCACCCGGCCGGCCATCGCGCCGCGAACGTGGGCGACCCAGACCTCGTCGTCTACACCTCCGCCGCGCACGAGGACAACCCGGAGCTGATCGAGGCGCGTCACCGCGGCATTCGCACCATCAAGCGCGCCGAGATGGTCGCCTGGCTGCAAGAAGGCAAGCAGGTCATCGCCATCGCGGGGGCGCACGGCAAGACGACAACCTCATCACTCATCGCCTACATGCTCTGGCGCGCAGGAAAGGCGCCGACGTTCATGATCGGCGGCGAGGTGCGTGACCTGGCGACGAACGCCATGCCCGGCGAGGGCGACCAGTTTGTCGTCGAAGCGGACGAATACGACCGCGCCTTCCTCAACTACCACCCCTACGTCGCGGTCATCACCAACATCGAGCCGGACCACCTCGACATCTACGGCTCGTTCGAGGAGCTGGAGCGCACCTTCGACCAGTTCCTCGCTCAAATTGACACTCCCGGTTACTTGGTCGCCTGTACGGACTCCCCCTCCGTGCGGGCAAGCCTGTCGCGACGACAGGCTCTCCTTCCGACCGTAGGAGACGACACGTTCTACCCCGTCCGTGTCGTCTCCTACGGTCTAACCTCAGCAGATAGCGACTACTCCGCCGAAGATATATCGACAAAGGGTGTAGACGGGTTATCTTTTGTGGTAACCTTCAGAAAACAGCGGTGGGGGAAAATGACGACGCATCTAGCCGGCGCCCATAACGTGGCGAACTCGCTGGCCGCCGTAGCGGTCGGAGAGATACTAGGCCTAACCAAAGCACAAATTACCGACGCCATCGGGGACTTCCGTGGCGCCACCCGCCGCTTCGAGCTAGTCGGCGAGGCAGCCGGCGCTACCATCATGGACGACTACGCCCATCACCCCACGGAGATCCAGGCTACCCTTAGCGCGGCAAAGGGCCGCTTCCCCGGCCGACGAATCGTTATCCTCTTCCAGCCGCACACTTACACCCGCACGACCTACCTCCTGGACGAATTCCGCACCTGCTTCGGCGAGGCGGACGCCCTCTACATTGCCGATACCTACGCCGCCCGCGAAGAGCCAAGCGCCGGCATGGACGCCCGCGCCCTCGCCGCTGAGGTCCGCTCTCCCAAGGCCACCTATGCCGGCCCCGTCCTGGAGGCCGCCAAGCTGGTAGCCGCCGAGCTTCGCTCCGGCGACGTGTTCTTCACAGTAGGCGCCGGCGATGTGGATAAAGCCGGCCCCGAAGTCCTCCGCATCCTCCAAGAATCCGTAGGTCAGGGCCCCAGCCCTGACCACGACGCTCGTTCGGGGCAAAACGCATGAACGAAGCCCTAATCACAGAGCTCCGCGCCATCGCGCCCGTCAAGCTGGACGAGCCAATGTCCAAGCACACAACCTGGGGCATCGGCGGCCGCGCTGACGTCTTCATCGCCGTCAAGACCGAAGACCAGTTGCGCGCAGCTTTCGCCGCAACGAAGAAGCACGGCGCTGAAGTGTTCATCTTCGGCTCCGGCTCCAACATCCTCGTAGGCGACGGCGGCATCCGCGGCGTCGTAATCGAAAACAAGGTGGACGAAGTCGTCGGCCCCGAGAAGAACGGCCACGGCTACAAAGTCCGCGTCGGCTCCGGCATGTCATTCGCCTCGCTCGCCCGCCGCCTAGCCACCAGCGGCTATGCCGGTGTCGAGTGGGCGTGCGGCATCCCCGGCAGCCTCGGCGGCGCAGTCGTCACCAACGCCGGCGCCTACGGCCAATCCCTCGCAGACATTCTCGCCGGCGCGCGCCTCACCAACGATCGCGGCGATGTCCTCGAGATGGCGCCCGTTGACCTCGACCTATCGTACCGCGCAAGCGCCTACACCAGCGGCAAGCTCAAGGACACGCTCGTCCTCAGCGTCGACCTGCGCGTCCAGCAAGGCGACGCCGCCGCCCTCAAGGCGAAAGTCAAAGCGTTCGACCAGCAGCGCAAAGGCGCGCAACCGCCCGGCCGCAACTGTGGCTCCGTGTTCCAGAACCCTGAGGGCCACGCCGCGTGGCAACTCGTCGACGAGGCCGGTCTGCGAGAACACCGCATCGGCAACGCGCAGTTCTCCAAACAGCACTCAAATTTCATCCAGAACCTCGGCGGCGCGAAGGCCAGCGACGTCGTCGCCCTCGTCCGCCTCGCCCAGGAGCGCATCCGTGAGAACTCCGGCATCGAGATGCACCCGGAAGTCGCCTTCATCGGGGAGTTCACGGAATGAGCATCTACCGTGGGGCAAGGCCCCAGCAACGCCTTGCCAGACGCTGGAGTCAGCGGTGAACGCGCAACGCAAGAAACTCCGCGTCGGCGTCCTCTTCGGCGGGCGCTCCGTCGAGCACGAAGTCTCCGTCGTCTCCGCCCAGGGCGTGATGGCCGCAATTGATACCGCGCGCTTCCAGCCCGTGCCCATCGGCGTCACCCGCCAGGGCACCTGGCTCACCCCCGCGCAGACCGAGATCGCCCTCACCCGCATCCGCTCCGAACATCTCCGCTCCCTCGATGAGCCGCTCGGCGACGGGATCCTGTACCGCACGGCCGCGCTCGCCTCGCTGCGGCGCGTGGACGTCGTCTTCCCGCTCATCCACGGCACCAACGGCGAAGACGGCACGCTGCAAGGCCTGCTCGAGCTTGCCGGTGTCCCATACGTTGGAGCAGGTGTCGCTGCAAGCGCTCTCGGGATGGACAAAGGCCTGCAGAAGACGTTCTTCCGCCACCATGGCTTCCCCGTCGTGAACGACGTTCAGCTTCGCGCCTCCGATTGGTCGCGCGACCCGCAGGACATCATCCGCGCCGCCGAAGCGACGATCGGCTATCCCGCGTTCGTCAAACCGGCGAACGGCGGCTCCAGCCTCGGCACATCGAAGGCCCGCTCCCGCGAAGACCTCGACTCCGCTATCACCGACGCCTTCCGCTTCGACCGAAAGATTCTCGTAGAGCAGTCGGCTGAAGGCTGCCGCGAGATCGAGACGGCCGTCCTCGGCAACGACGAGCCCGAGGCATCGCCGATGGGCGAGATCACCTTCACCGCCGAGTTCTACGACTATCGCGCGAAGTACGACGATCCCTCCACCGTTCTCCACATTCCGGCCGACATCCCGTCGGAGCTTTCCGATACGCTGCGCCAGACCGCGATCAATGCGTACAAGTCCATCGATTGCGCCGGACTCGCCCGCGTCGACTTCTTCGTGATGCCAGACGGACGCTTCTACCTGAACGAAGTCAACACGATCCCCGGCTTCACGCCAATGAGCATGTATCCCAAGCTCTGGGAGTACGCCGGCGTCTCCTACCGCGAGCTTATCTCGCGCCTTATCGACCTTGCCCTTGAGCGCTACCAGGAGCGGCCCCGTGCCTAAGCGCGGCGCAGGCTTCCACGAGCGCCGCCGCGCGACGCCGGGCGCCCTCCGCGGCGAAGTGCTGATGGACGACGCCTCCCGCCGCAAGGTGCGTCGCCACAAAGAGCGCAAGATGTTCGCCGTCGCCTTAGTCATCGGTGGGCTCGTCTCGCTCGTCGCGCTGTACTTCTCGCCATTTCTTCGTGCGCAGAACATCCAGGTGACCGGCACCACCTCGCTCGATCCAGCTGCCGTCGCTGCCGCCGCCAGTGCACAGGGAGCGAGCCTCATCTCCTCCGACTTTGCTGGTCCGCAGTCCCGCGTTGCCGCGCTGCCGCAGGTGAAGTCCGTCACGATCGAGAAGCACTGGCCCTCAACCATCGAAATCAAGGTCACTGAGCGCGCGCCCTGGGCCACCTGGGCCGAAGGCGAAGCGATGTACACAATCGACGACACCGGAGTCGTCCTCGCGCTCGCCCCCGCTGACGCAGGCCCAATCATTCACGCACCCGCCAGCGACAAGCCCCTCGCCCCGGGCGATCACGTTGAGGCCGCCGCCCTCCAGCTCACGCACACGCTGGTGGAGCAGGTGCCCGCGCAGCTCGGCGTGAACCTCACACAGATCGATTGGTCCAACGACAAGGGCGTCACCGTCACCACGGACGCCGGCTACCAGGTCGTCTTTGGCGACAGCAACGATATGCAATACAAGTTCGCCGTCTGGCAAGGCATCGAAAACGAATTCGGAAAGGACAGCATGTCGGGGCACGTGCTGGACCTGCGCTTTGGACAGCGCCCCTCGTTCAACTAGGGGGAGGCTCTATGGGTAACATCCTCGCAGCGATAGACGTCGGGAGCAGCAAAATCTGCACCCTCGTCGCCGAGACCACGCCCGAATCAGACCTGCGCATCCTCGGCGTCGGCGTAACGCCAGCGCAGGGCGTGAAGAAGGGCATGGTCGATAACATCCAGCAAGCCACGGAAGCGATCACTACTTCCGTCGAGCGCGCCGAGAAGTCGAGCGGCAGCCGCATAATCTCCGCGCACGTCAGCATCGGCGGCAACCATGTGCAGTCGCTGAACAACCGCGGCATCGCCACGATCCCGGGCAAGCAGCGCCCAATCACAGAAGAAGACATCGACCGTGCTCTCGAAGGCGCCCGCAACCTGAACCTCCCCACAAACCGGGAGGTACTGCACAGTATCGCGCGCTTCTTCGTCGTCGATGGGCAGGACCAGGTGACCGATCCGGTCGGCATGTTCGGCCAGCGGCTCGACATGGACTGCCACATCGTCACCGGCGGCGTTACTGCCATCCAGAACCTCACGCAATGCGTCGAGGGCGCCGGCGTCTCCGTCGAAGCGCTCGTCTTCGCGCCGCTAGCCGCCGCGGAGTCCGTGCTCGAAGACGAAGAGAAGGAGCAAGGTGTCATCCTCGCCGACATCGGCGGAGGCACCACTGACATCGCCGTCTACGTTGATGGCGCAGTTTTCCACACGACCGTTCTCCCCGTCGGCGGCTACCACCTCACACACGACCTCGTCGCCGGCCTGCGCGCGCCCTACTCTGCGGTCGAAGAGCTGAAGCTGAACCACGGCTCCTGTATGCCGAGTCGTGTCGACGCCGAAGAGTTCGTCGACATCAACGCCTTCGGTGGCAAGAGCACGAAGGAAGTGCCGCGCCGCCGCATCGCCGAGATCCTGCAAGCCCGTGTCGAGGAGATCCTCGAGATGATCTACATCGACGTCAAGCGCGCCGGCTTCGACGACATGGCCGCGGCCGGCATCGTCGTCACAGGCGGCACAGCATCACTGCCCGGCCTCGTCGAGCTGTCGGAGCTTGTCATGCGCCTGCCAGTCCGCACCGGCATCCCAACGCGCATCCACGGCCTCGCGGACTCCGTGAACAGTCCGGCCTACGCCACGGCCGTCGGCCTCCTCCAGTGGGCCGCCGCCGAGTCCGACCAGCACAGTAACGGCCGCAGCATCAAGCCAAACATCAAGATGCCAAACATCCCAATCGGCGGCTTCGTCGGCGCCGCCGGCAAGTGGCTGAAAACGCTGATCCCGAAATAGCGCCGTAGGGGCGCTGCTTGCCGCGCCCACCAATCGCAACAACCACCATCAACCACAACGCAAACCAGAAACGAAACGAAACGCGAACAGTTGGGGGAAAGGAGCGACCGGAGATGAACAAACCGGATATGGACGGACTGCCGCCGATCAAAGTCGTCGGCGTAGGAGGTGGTGGCTGCAACGCCATCAACCGCATGGTCGAAGCGCACATCGGCGGCGTCGACTTCGTTGGCGTCAACACGGACGCCCAGGCACTCGGCGCTTGTGCGGCCACGGAGCGCATTCGCATCGGCGAGCGCATCACCAAGGGCCTCGGCGCTGGCGCTGACCCGGAGAAGGGCCGCTCAGCCGCAGACGAGTCCCGCGAAGACCTGAAGGACCTCCTCAAGGGCGCCGAGATGGTGTTCATCACCGCTGGCATGGGCGGTGGCACCGGCACCGGCGCCGCGCCCGTCATCGCTGGCATCGCCAAGGACATGGGCGCGCTCACCGTCGCCGTCGTCACACGCCCGTTCTCATTCGAAGGCGCGCGACGCCGCGAGCAGGCCGAGCAAGGCATCGCCCGCCTCCGCGAAGAGGTCGACACCCTCATCGTCATCCCGAACGACCGCCTGCTCGCCATCTGCGACCAGAAGACCACCGTGGACGAATCGTTCGCGATGGCTGACGACGTCCTCCGCCAGGGCATCCAGGGCATCTCCGAGCTCATTACGATGCCCGGCAACATCAACCTCGACTTCGCCGACGTCCGGCGCATCATGTCAGACGCTGGGCCTGCGCTTATGGCGATCGGCCGCTCCTCCGGCGAGAACCGCGCCGTCGAGGCCGCTCAGCGCGCCATCGCCAGCCCGCTGCTGGACGTGAACATCCACGGCGCCACGGGCATCCTCTTCAACGTCTCCAGCGGCGGCTCCATGGGCCTGCACGAGCTCAACATGTGCGCCCAGGTCATCGCCGAAGTCGTCGACCCCAATGCAGAGATCATCTTCGGCACCAGCACCGACGAATCGCTGGGCGACGAAGTCAAGATCACGCTCATAGCAGTCGGCTTCGAAGGCGTCGCGCGCCCGGAATCCACGATCCGCTGGGACACCAACGTCTTCGAAGACGAAGAGCTACGCCGCATGCGCCATGACGCCGCGGAGAACAGGGACGACACCGACCTCCCTACATTTCTTCGCCGGCCAGTATCGATGCGATAACTAGAGAGATGCTAACTGCAAAAGGCACCGCCGATCATCCTGAGCCGCGCCGCAGCGAAGCGGTGGCGCGAGTCGAAGGACGCCGGCCAGTATCGATGCGATAACTAGAGAGCGCGGACCACGCGCTGAACAATTTCATAGCCAACCCCCCTTCGCGGGGACGGACCCGAGCCCCGAACCCGCGATTCCGGCAATCCCCCGCCCTCTTTGCGGGAACGACGCCGCAGGGCCGTTTGAATCTTCCCCCTCAGACGTCCCCGCGGCGTCCCTTTATCCACCGCAAACGGAAACTCAAACGCCCGTTCACCCAGAGCCGATCGCTGCAGCGATCGAGTCGAAGGACTCTACCGCTAAATCGAAGGCGCAGCCAGAGCAAGGGCGAGCCGCGCTAGCCAGAGCGCTATCCCGCGGCGCCAATCCGCCGCAACGCCTCCCCGGCCGTCACAAACTCCACGCTCCCGTACCCCCGCTTCGACAAGAACTCCCGGTCCGTCGTCGCGATCAGCTCCGCACCGCCGGCCACCGCCGCTTCCACCATCCGCAGGTCGCCAGCGTCCTTCAGATCGAGGTCATCAATTAGCGGCGGGTCCTCCACCCAGGCCGAGTGCTCCCGCAGGTCTCGCAGCAACTGCCGCACCCGATCGCGGCCCGCCAGTCGCTCCAGCCAGCGCCCGCCCAGCACCGCTTCCGCCTCCCGCACCGTCGCCTCCGAGGCCACGTTGTCCACAAGTCCGTCCCGCCACGCCTGCACCAGCCGCCCGCTCGTCCCGCCGGGCTTCGTCAGCGCCGCGATCAGCAGGTTCGTATCGATGGCGATTCGCACGCAGATATTGTGCATGGTCCTCCGACCCTCCCCAGGGTAGTTTGTTTGGCAAAAACGACTTTCTGGCATCCCCGAGGCAGTGCCAAGAGCCCAAGGCGACGTTTACGACCTGTTCATCCCCTGTGTAAATCCTGTGTACTCCGCCTTGGTAAATGTTCATAACTCGCTACAAAATCTTGTGCATGAACCTATTGACAAGCACAACATCTGGTATTAATCTCACTTTGCGCTCACCTTTCAGGTGGGCGCAGATCATTATCCAGGGAATGCAAATGTTCTGTAAACCAGCCACCAGCCCGAAACCGCGCAGCACGAGCTACCGCCCGTGAACTGCCCCTTTTGCGGCCAGGCCGACACCAAAGTCACCGACTCCCGCCCCGACTCCGACGGCATCCGCCGCCGCCGCGAGTGTCTCGCCTGCAGCCAGCGCTTCACTACCGTAGAGCGCGCGGAGCTCGGGGGCGTCACGCTCGTCAAGAAGGACGGGCGCCGGGAGGAGTTCGATCGCGCGAAGATCATCTCCGGGGTCCGCAAAGCATGCGAGAAGCGGCCCATCCCCTCCGGCGCCATCGAGGCCCTGGCGGACGAGATCGAGACCGCTGTCGTCGCCATGAGTAAGCCGGAGCTCCCCTCCAGCATCGTCGGCGAAATGGTGATGGAGCGCCTGCGGGCCCTCGACCACATCGCTTACATCCGCTTCGCCAGCGTCTACCGCGCCTTCGCCGACGTCGATGAGCTCGAGCGTGAGCTCGCCGCCCTCCGCGCCGGCTGGCAGCGCTCAGACGTCCCGCGGGAGCAGATCCCACTCCTGCCGGACGTAGGCGCCAGCGACCCAACACCAAAGAAGCGCCAGCGCCGCCGCAACCCGCCCACCAACTCCGTCGTCATGTTCCCTACGGATGGCGCCGAGCGACGGAAGGCGGAGGGGGCATGAGTGATGCTCACTATTCTGCTCATCGCCGTGCTGCTCATCGCGGCGCTCTACGTGGCCCTTCTGTCGCTCATCAGCAACGCCGCCAAACAGCGTGGCCGCGATCCGTTCAGCTGGATCCTGCTCAGCCTGGTGATCTCTCCGCTGGTAGTGCTGGTGCTCCTATACGCGCTACCGCCAGCCGACGGCCCCGGCCCACCGAGCGGGTACGCGTGATGGGGGTCGCCATATGAAGACCGCCCGCCTCGATCCCTGCCAGCAAGTCATCAAGGAGTACGAAGAAGCCTTCGAGGCGTACCTCGCCGTCGCCCCCGCCGCCCGCTGCCGCGCGGACGGCGTCCGCATCAAGCTCGAGATCGTCGACATCAAAGCCCTGCAGAAAGCACAGGACCGGCTAGCCAAAGCTGAACGCGAGCTCCTTGAGCTCGACGCTGCATAGGAGGGGTGCGATGAAGAAGTTCCGCGTGATGTATCGCCCGAACAAATGGTCGAGCGAGCTCTCTGCCCAGACACAGGAGGTCTACGCCGACGGCTGGCGCGTCGACGTGGACAGCGACCGCATCGTGCTCTTCACCCAATCCACCTTCGACGAGGACATCGAAAACGAAATCTTCGACGTCCCCAAGGCGCAGATCCTGCGCATCCAAGAAATCACCGGCTGACCAGCCACAAACCACCAACCCCAATCGACTAGCAACCCAGAGAGGACAGGGAGAGGAACCATGACGCTCGAAACCCGCCCGGGCATCGCACCCCACACCACCACGCCCCCCACGATCACTCCCCGCAACGGCGCAGCGCGACTGCCGGTCACGCGATTCTTTACTCGCCCGGAGATCGACCCTTACGACGAAATCACCTGGGAGATTCGCTCCGCTGTCATCGGCGGTGCCGATGGCAAGGCTGTTTTCGAGCAACACGAATGCGAGATTCCGGCCACCTGGACCCAGAACGCGACCAACGTCGTCGCCTCCAAGTACTTCCGTGGGCCGCTCAAGCCAACCGATGGCCTCGTCCGCGAGCACTCCGTAAAGCAGATGATCAACCGCGTCGTCGATACGATCGCTGGCTGGGGCGCCAAGGATGGCTACTTCGCCGACGCTGAGGAGCGCGAAGCCTTCTCCGCCGAGCTGAAGTACGCAATCCTGCACCAGCAGCTCTGCTTCAACTCCCCTGTCTGGTTCAACGTCGGCGTCGAGCCCGTCCCACAGTGCTCCGCCTGCTTCATCCTCTCCATCGACGACTCAATCGACTCGATCCTCGACTGGTACCGCA
>JBDTOK010000107.1:0-9652 GCA_039933275.1 Chloroflexota bacterium
TCG
The DNA here is from genome assembly GCA_039933275.1 of Chloroflexota bacterium. Lineage (GTDB taxonomy): Bacteria > Chloroflexota > Dehalococcoidia > SM23-28-2 > RBG-16-64-32 > DATKKM01. Next base: position 4 of record JBDTOK010000107.1, read on the forward strand.
CTCTCGTCGATTGTTGCGGCGTCCTTCTTGATGAACTTTGCGTTGGTGAGGCCCCACTCTTTCGCTTCTGCGTTGCCGGCGGCGACGCCTTCCTCGGAGAAGTCGTAGCCGGTGAAGCGGCTGCTTGGGTACTCGCGAGCCATCACGTTGATCGCGTGGCCTTTGCCGCAACCGACGTCGAGCACGTCGATTCCGGACTTCAGCTGGTCGACCATGCCTGTCAGCGGAAGCGTCGTCTGGATGAGCGTGGCATCGACCACCTGGCCGCTCTCTTCGGACATCAATTGCTGGAATGTCTCGAACTGCGAGTAGGGGACGCCGCCACCGTGCCGGAACGCTTCAACGACCTGGTCCTCGACGCGGCCGAAGAGCGCGCTGAACTGCGAGAACGTGGCCATGTTGTTGGGGCCAGCCGCGCGCGTGACGAAGGCGGCGTGCTCCGGCGGTAGTCGGTAGGTCTTGCCAGCTGGGTCATACTCGACGACGCCGGCGAGCGTGAGTGAACCGAGGGCTTCGCGGACGTAGCGTTCGTTGAGCCCAGCGGCGTTGGCGATCTGCCCGGAGGTGGAGGCTGGTAGCGTGGCCATCTTGTCGAAGAGGCCCGTGCGGTGCGCGATGCTTACCATGAAGCTGACGACGCCGCCGTTGATGATGCCAAGCATCGTCCCCGCGAACGCCTCTGCTTTCTGCTGGTCGATCTGTTGGGTCGTCATAACGACTCCTCCGTTTCTCCGGCGATGCCGGTCCGACAGATATTATTCCGCCGCGGATGCTAGCGCGCGATGGGGCTCGGGAGTATGACGACTGTCACGAGAAGGGGGTCGCCCGTGACCTCAGTCACCAAGCAGCGTGGGATAGGCAAGGGCGACGATATCCTCAACGTATTCGGAGCGCCAGCCGGGGTTGCCAATGGGGAGCTTGCGCTCGCGGAACCAGGCGTGAATCTTGAGGTATTGCTCCTCCAGGTAGCGTCGCCAGTTGTTCTCTTCGTCGAAGAGGTCAGGGTCGACTTCGTCGAGGCGCTTATCCATCTCATCCGGCTCGATGTCGAGATCTTCGCGCCAGTAGTCGGCCAGGTAATCAAGCGTCTCTTCGAGGTTGCGTCGGCACTCGTCCATGAGCGCGGTCATGAAGCCTTCTTCGTCAACGCGCCGGCCGCGCAAACGGAGGTCGACGGCGCAGCCTTCGCAGAGCAGGACGAACTTACGGGCGTCGCAATTGTCCTTCTTGGTGCATCCTTCGCAGAGGGGCGCCCACTCAGCTGCTTCGGGAAGACGAAGGTAACCGACGAGCACATCGTCGGTCATTGATCCGCAGCGAGGACACGAAAGTTTTTTCGCGAGAATGTCGTTTATCGCGCGCTGCCAGTCGATTTTCATAGCCCCTTCCCCCCGGAAGACGTTGAACGTCCGCCCAAGTGCGGCAAGGACTTATCTTATGAGTTTTCGGAGGTGTGTCAACCGTGAGTGTGCGTGCGGTTGCGAGACCTTAAGCTGCTAGCGCAGCGGCATCGTGAACCAGCCGGCCTGGCCGGGCATCTCTTCGACGCCGACGGTGAGCGACGTGAGGTTCGTTACGCCGGCGTCGGAGAGCGCGGCAGCAAGGCGGCCAGCGAACCACTCAGCGATTCGTTCCGCCGTCGTGTTGTCGATATCGAGCAAAACAACGTCCGATATTGGGACGACATAACGCTTGTCGGCGTTTGTGAGGATCGTGACGACGCCGGCGTCCTCGCCGATCTTCGTGAGCTTGTTGTGGTGGGCGAGAATCAGCTTATGGTCGAGCTCCTGGCAGATCGCTCGGACGAGGCGTTTGGCGTCGCCGAAATCAATAACCCAGGAATCCGCCGATAGGGCGCCGTCAATTTGCACGATGATTTCGTAGTTGTGTCCGTGCAGCGGCTCGACTTCGCCGCCGAACGTGGCCATATGCGCGGCGGCAAAGCGCAGTGTGTTTCGTTCGATGGAAATGCGGTGGGTCATGGGCTTTCGAGGATACCGGGGGACCCGCAAGGGAGCAATTCGCGATCGCCATTCATATGTTCGCACTATATATGTTATGTACTGCTCAGATAGGGATTCGGGCCGGTGCGGGGAAGTGGTTGAACCGCGCAGACAACGCCGTCGTACTACCATCCGGAGCCTGTAAGGACAGCGCGATCAAATTGCTTACCGTTCCTCGCCGACGCTATACTCAATCACGTGTTTTGCGGGGCCCAATGGCCCAGGTTTGCGCGACCATTCCCCTTCCGGATTCCAACGTCGATACGGCTTAATATGCCGCCTTATGTAAATGCCGTCTGTCGCGGCCAGGAGAAGATCTGATGTGGAACACCCTTAAGTGGGGCCTGCTGGCCCTGGCCATCGTAGCCGTCGTCTCGCTCTCAGGCGTCGTGGGCTACGCCATTCACGATAACTCTGGCTCCTCCGGGGCGGCCTCCACGGACGCCGGCGACTACGCCATTCTCAACGAGATTCAGAGCGTCCTCCAGCAGGATTTCGTACTGCCGGGCAACGTGAAGCCTGACGTGCTCCAGAAAGGCGCGATCAACGGCGAGATCGCCGCGCTGAACGACACGCACACAGTCTACATAAGCCCTGAGGACTACAAGAACGGCGTCGACCTGATCTCGGGCACCTTCGAAGGCATCGGTGCCAACGTCGATCAGGACTCGACGACACGGGAGATCATCATCACGGCGCCGTTCCACGGCTCGCCGGCGGAGAAGGCCGGCGTGCTGCCCGGCGACGCGATCCTCACGGTCGACGGTCAGTCGACCACTGGTTGGTCGACGGCGGACGCGGTCCAGGCGATCCGCGGGCCTTCCGGAACGAACGTGACGATTGGCGTCCGCCACCCGGACGGCTCGCACGCTGACATCACGATCACGCGTGCGCAGGTAGCCGTGCCGACAGTCTTTACGCAGGACGTCGTTGGCTCCGACGGGCAGGTCGTGCCAGACCTAGCGTACATCCAGATCCAGCAGTTCACGGATCAGACGGTGCCGGACATGCGGGCTGCCATAACTAACGTTCGCAACAAGGGCTACAAAGGCCTGATCCTGGACCTGCGCAACAACCCCGGGGGCGGCCTCGATGCGACCGTTAGCATCGCCGACATGTTCCTGGATGGCGGCAAGGTGCTGACGTCCGTGGACCGCGACGGCAACAAGACCGAGTACGACGCCCAGCCCGGCGTCGACATCGACCTGCCGATCGTCATTCTCGTGAACAAGAACTCCGCGAGCGGCTCAGAGGTTCTGTCTGGCGCGCTGCAGGACCGCAGCAAGGCCAAGCTCCTGGGCACGCAAACGTTCGGTAAGGGTTCTGTCAATCACCTTCGCCAGCTCTCAAACGGCGGCGCGCTGTACGTGACGATCGCGCGCTGGCTGACGCCAAACGGCACGCTGATCGAAGGCGTTGGCCTGACGCCGGACATCAAACTCGATCCGACGGCCGATGAGGTCAAAGGCTCGCCCGGCCCGCAGCTTTACACGGCGATCGACCTGCTACACTCCGAAATCAATGGAACGACCTTTACACCTCCGCCGACGCCCGCCCCCGGTAGCGAGACGCCGGTGCCTACGGTGACTCCTGCAGCACCGTAGGAGTTTATGTAAAGCACTTCCCTGCCCATGAGCGCGGGTGAGAAGACGGTCAGCAGCAACCGGAGAGCGGGATACGACTACCACATCCTGCGGACGCTGGAGGCTGGCCTTTCGCTGACGGGGACGGAGATTAAGTCGATCCGCGACGGCCACGTGAGCATCCGCGAGGCGTACGTCCGCCCAGACAAGGGCCAGATGTGGCTCATCGGAGCCCACATTGCGGCGTACGCACCGGCGAGCCGCATGAACCATGACCCGGGCCGCAGCCGCCGCCTGCTTCTGCACAAGCGGGAGATCTACGACCTTGAGCGCGAGGCGACGACGTCCGGCGCGACGATCATCCCGATGCGGCTGTATCTGAAGAACGGCCGAGCCAAGCTGGAGATCGGGCTGGCGCGCGGCAAGAAGCAGTACGACAAGCGCCAGGCGATCGCCAAGCGTGAGGCCGAGCGCAGCATGCAGCGCGCGATGCGCCGCCGCGACTAGGTCGACCTAAAGTCGACGGGCGAACATGATGCCGCCGTACCCGACGACGCCAGCCAAGAGCAGCACGCCTAATGCGATGGCGATGATCTCGGTCGTGCTGGAGCCGCCGCTGTCGGTGGACGTGACAGGCGCCAGCGTGGGGATTGTTGTGCTGCTGGGCGCGGTGGTTGTTGGCGCAGGTGTGTCGCGCGCGGGCAGGCCTTTGGAGAAGCGCCAGGCGTTATCCAGGCCGTCCTGATCGAATCCGTAGACGAGCTGGAACGACTTATCGACGCCCTTCCCTGCCTTGATGTCCGCGAAGAGCTGCGCGTACTTCTGCTTGCCGTACGTGTCGACGAGATAGCTGACGATGCTCCACGCCTCGCCGTAGAAGATGCCGATCTTCGATGCGTCGCCGGGGTATGAGGTGATTTCGCGCACGGAGAGAACGTTGTCGTCGGCGATGCCTGCGTCGATGGCGTCTTTGTAGCCGCCTGGGTCGAGCTGGCCGTGAACGGCGGTACCCTCATCGAGCCACGTCGTCAGGTGGCCGAGCGGGCTGTCGCCGGCCTGGCCGGTGACTACGTGCGTGAGCTCGTGGCGGAGTGTGTCGGAGGAACTGGTACCGAGGACGAGGACAGTGTTACTCGCCACCTTCACGCCCTCGGTGATGATCTGGGACTCGAATCCGGGGCTGGTGCGCTGGAGGGCCGGCCGCATGTCGTCCTGGTTTTCGTAAAGCCAGACCTGCACTTCGAAGGGGACGGTTGTGTTCAGCAAGTCCTCAGCGTCGGCGATCGCCTTCTCGGCGACGGCGTGCATGTCGGCCGCATCGCTGTCGGAGCCGGAGTAGTAGTAGATCGTCATGCCCTGCCCGTCCACCTTCTTCCAGGGAAAGCGGACGTCGTTGTAGAAGAAGCTCTGCATTTCAGTTGTCGAGACGGCGCCCGTGGCGTCGGTGGCCTCCCACTGGTACTGAATGACGGTGCCCGGCGGCAGGTAGAGTTGCGCGCCGCCGATCGTCACTGTGGCATCGACGCTGTTGGCTGCCGTGAGGTCTGGGCGTGCGATGGCGGAGGTGCCGTCGGGGAGGATCTTGTAGAGCAGGCGAATCTTGGAGATCGTGTCGCCTTCAGCGTGGACGCTGAACACCATGCCGTCCGGGAAGTTGTCCTGCACTCCTCCATCGACGACGGTCGGGCCTGCTGCGGTGGCCGGAGATGGCGCGAAGGCGAGTAGCGACAGCACTGCGATCACGATGATCGCGAGCGCGCTGCTCCAGCGTTTGTTACTGGTCGCCAATGGTTGCCTTCTGGTACGCGCGCAGAAGCCCGTCGAGATCGCCATCGAGGACGCCTTCGGCGTCGCTAGTCTCGTACTGAGTGCGCAGGTCCTTCACCATTTTGTACGGATGCAACACGTAGGAGCGGATCTGGTTGCCCCAGCCAGCGGAGACGTGCTCGCCCTTGATCTTGGCTTGCTCTTCGGCGTGCTTGGCTAGCTCTTTCTCCAGCAGGCGCGCTTCCAGCACCTTCAGCGCCGACTCACGGTTACGGCCCTGCGAGCGTTCGTTCTGGCAGACGACGACGATGCCCGTCGGTATGTGCGTTATTCGCACCGCGGTCGAGTTCTTCTGCACGTTCTGGCCGCCGTGGCCGCTAGCGCGGAAGACATCGATGCGCAGATCGTCCGGGTTGAGCTGCACTTCCGCCGCCCCTTCCGACTCCGGCATGACCTCGGCCAAGGCAAACGACGTATGCCTGGCGTGCGAGGCGTCATATGGAGACAACCGCACGAGGCGGTGCACTCCCCTCTCGCCACGGAGGTAGCCGTAGGCGTTCTTCCCGCGCACCTCCAGGATGGCGCTCTTGATGCCAGCTTCTTCACCAGGTGTTATGTCGAGCACATTCGTGTCGTATTTGTGCTTGTCTGCCCAGCGCAGGTACATACGAAACAGTAGCTCGGCCCAATCCTGTGCGTCGGTGCCGCCGGCGCCTGCGTGGATGGCGATGATGGCGTCCCGGCGGTCGTACTCGCCGGAAAGGGCAAGCTCCAGTTCCATGGTTTCGAGCTGATCGGACAACTGGGCAGCGTTTGCCGCTACATCCTGCGCGAGGTCAGCGTCTTTCTCCGACTCGGCGAGGTCGAGCAGGTCGCCCATCTCTTTCGCCTTGGCCTGCAGATCCCGCCAGGTGGTCACCTGGTCACGGATGTCGGCGAGGCGGCGCATCGTCTTTTGTGCGGTCTGGGAGTCGTCCCAGAAGCCCGGCTGTGCGGACTCCGCTTCGAGGCCGGCTATTTCTGCTTCGAGTGTGGGGACGTCAAAGCCTGCGGAGGACGTGCTCGATGCGGCCTGTTAGCTCGGTGATTGTCGGTCTCGTTTCCTGCATCGGTACCTCCGCGGTACTTTCAGTATAGAGGCTTCCGACTAAGGAGCCACCTTCGGCGTAGGACGTGGGTGATAGACTGGCGAAAACTCCATCCCGGCCAGCCCGTGGAGGATCGCATGTCCAAGCGCCAACTTCTTTTGGCCCTGCTACTAGCCGCGACGTTCGCCGTGGCGAACCTCTCAAGCGACAACGCGTACGCCGTCACGCTGACGGTGAACTCCACCGACGACTCGGACGACGGTGCGTGTGACCCGAAGCCGGGCGGAGACTGCACGCTGCGGGAAGCGCTGCACTACCTGACCAGCAACTCGACCGTCAATTTCAACGTGCCGACCAGCGACCCGCATTGCACAGCGGCGGACGTCTGTACGTTTACGCCAACGACGGAGTATCCGGATGTCTCTGGCGACAGCAACTTTATCAACGCCAACAGCCAGCCCGGCGCGGCGCGTAACACGCAGGACGTGGGTGAGAACGCGGTCGTCAAGATCCAGATTGATGACGGGTTCGTGAAGTACGGGCTCAAGGTTACCGGAGACCACACTCAGATCGAGGGCTTTTCGATCTACAACATCCAGGGAGCCGGCATCAACAAGCGATATGCTATAGACCTCGACACAGCGCAATACACGAGCATCTTCGGGAATTACCTCGGCATCACGGCAGCGGGCCTGGACGGCGGCAATAGCGACGTCAGCTCGTTCGGAGTGTACGCAGAAGGTGGCTCCAACGTGACCAACATGGGCCGCGCGGACAGCGTTGGCTTCCGGAACGTGATCTCTGGTTTGGCTGTTGGCGTGTCGGCGCAAGACAGCCCGTATTTGCACGTCAACGGCAACTACATCGGCACCAATCCGGCGGGCGTCGCGCAAATTGCGAACGGTACTGGCGTGGAGATTCACCTCTCTCCCGACTCAACGATCGGGACCGGCGGGTCGGTCGGTGGCCGGAACGTGATCGCGGGTAACACCCTGGGCATTGCCCTGGAAGGGGAAGTGCACGGTGCTGACGGGGTAACGATCGCTGGCAACTACATCGGCGTGAAGGCGTCTGGTGCCGCGCTGGGCAATGCCCGCAATATCCAGGCGGCCGCCGTAGATGACCTGCAAATTGGCGGCGCGGACGCGGGCAACATCATCTCCAACAGCACGCAAGAGGGCATCTACATCAGCGGCGCCACAAACGTGACGATCCAAGGCAACCGTATCGGCACAAACCCGGCAGGCACAGCGGCGATGCAGAACGCTACCGGCATCTACTTCGACCAGGTAAACGGAGCGACGATCGGTGGACTGAGTCCGGAGCTTGGCAACCTGATCTCCGGCAATCTCACCGGCATCAGATTGGACGGCGGCACGCAGAACGTGGAGGTCGCCGGCAATGGGATTGGGACGAACGCGGCGGGCACGGCGGGAATTGGCAACGGCCGCGGCATTGATGTGGGCGACGCTGACGCCATCACGATCGGCGGGGATCAGAACTCGGCGCGCAACGTTGTCTCGGCCAGCACGGGGCAGGGCCTGTTTATCCACGAGCTCGCGGACGGTACGGTGCTAAAGCGCAACTACATCGGCACGACCATCACTGGCAACGCTGCGCTGGCCAACACCGGCGCCGGCGTCATTGATTTCGGAACAAACACGCTGATCCAGTTGAACGTCATCTCCGGCAACAGCGGCGACGGCATCCTCTTCCAGGGGACGAACGGCGTGATCCAGGGCAACTTCATAGGCGTGGCCCAGAACCTGACGTCGCTCGGAAACGGCACGAACGGCATCGAGGTCATGCAGCCGGGTACGGCGCGCATCGAGAACTTGCCGGGGGGACCGCCGAACATCATCGCCAACAATGGCGGAGACGGAATCAATGTCACCGGCACGACGCCTTTCCCGATGGTGACGATCAATCGCAACGACATCCTCAGCAACGGCAATCTCGGCATCGACCTTGGATCGAGCGGGCCCAGCGTCCCCGATCCAGACGACGCCGATGTTGGGCCTAACGGTCTGCAGAACTACCCGCAGCTCAGCTACGCTGACACGACCACGAAAATCCAGGGGACTATCGACAGCACGCCGAATCACGGCTTCCTGGTGGAGTTCTTTGAGGTGGCCGCATGCGATCCGTCCGGTCACGGCGAAGGCGCCCTATACTTCGGCGCGATCAACCTGGCGCCTGACGCAGATGGAAACATCGCGTTTCAAGCGACATCGCCGGCACACGCGACAGTCGGCCACTTCATCACGGCGACGCTGACGGACACGACGAGCAACGCCACGTCTGAGTTCTCGCAGTGCATTCAGGTGGTGACGCCGGCCTCTCCGACGCCGACAGCGACCGGACCGACGCCGACGGGACCAACGCCATCGCCGACCCCGACGTCGATACCCGTCGTCACGCCGCCGCCATCAGCGGCGCAAACTGACGCGCCCACACCCACACCAACGGCAACTCCGTCGCCTACTCCGACGGAGCCACCGACGCCAACCACGTCGGGGCAAAGCGAAAGCCCGACGGCGTCCAGCACGACGGACTCGGCGACACCAGGTCCGTCCGGCGGCACGGTCACGCCTACGCCCACAGAGACGGCGGCGCCAACGGCTACACCGACCGCGTCACCGACGCCGACAGGGTCCGCCAGCCTCCGCAAGGGGGATGTCGACTGCGATGGCCAGGTGACGGGCCGCGATGCGCTTGTGTTAGTCACAAGCGAGGCGGGCCTGCCGATATCGCAGTTTTCGCCGTGCCCTGACTTGCTCTCGCGGACACCTATGTTCGGCGATGTGAACTGCGACGGGGCAGTGGACATCAAGGACGGCGTCTCCATCCTTGCCTGGCTCGCCGGGATCGACCCGAAACAGCAACCGGGCTGCATTGAAATCGGCGAGTTGTTGCCAGTTTAGGTGCGTGACCGCGCAGCAGCAGGTTGCCGGTCGCCGCGATCGCCGTAGCCTTTGTTTGCCACGGTGTCGGCGTGCTGGCGGTGGTCGGCGGCAAGCAAACGGCCAAAACGGCACCTGGTCGTTGGTGAACCGGCCGCGGGCGTCGCGGCGGATGTGGCGCTTGCTGTTGCGGGAGCGGATCAGCTCTCGTTCTGGCGTTGTCTCCTCATCCTCCTCCTCCTAGCGAGTCGGGCTGATTCTGGCTCCGCGAGGGTCGAAACGAGACGAGATAAGGCGCGCCCGAC